>NZ_JBFROH010000036.1:0-112679 GCF_041471425.1 Vibrio sp. 10N.261.52.C2
CGCGATGAACCTTTTTTATTACTCAGCTTTTACTGTTAACAACCAGAGAATCTACAAATACTTGGCGACTCTGTATGCTTAAGATGAGTTTAAAGATTCAATGGGCTTATTGAGGCTGAGCCGCGGAAACTTCACCGTCATCTTCAATTAAGCTGGAAGCTTCTGGAATAACAGGCTCTTCAACAATGTCATTGCTTGTATCTAGCCAATCACGCAGGCTTTGCCAAACCAATCCCATGGTTTCGTGCCAGTAACGCTCAGTCTGCTCAAGGTATAGCGCTTTCGGCATGTACTTTTCCCACGGCTCAACTATACCTTCTTGTGCAAGGTAGTTAGTTGGTGCCGGCAGTGGTTTCATTCCAGCAGCATTGAATTCGTTCAGTGCGCGAGTCATATGGCTCGCTGAAGTCACCAACACCATTCTTTTATTCTTAACGAACGCAGCGGCTTGGCGGGCTTCTTCCCAAGTGTCTTTTGCGGTTTCAAGCAGAATGATGTCGGGCTTTGCTACGCCAAGTGCTAAAGCCACTTTAGCCATCATTCTTGCGTTACTTACTTCAGTGCCTGCGCCATAGCCAGACAAAATGAGTTTTGCACCAGGGTAGAGGCGTAGAATACGAATCCCTTCACTTAAACGCATCAGGCCGGTGCGGCTAAGTTCTGATGTCGGTGGAATTTGGTCGTCTACGACGTGACCACTTCCGAGAACCATTACGTAATCGACGGTTTCATCGACAGGTAAAAAAGCGGTGTGTTGCCTTTCCATTGGCATTAAAAGTTGACTAGAAACTGGTTGGAAAGCGATTAGGAAAATACCACATAGGGCTGAAAGGGTGATTAAGCAACCCGTCTTCCTTTTGGTAGTAAACATCACTAGGGCTAAACCCAGAAAAGCGAGAATTAACATTGCTGGCAGTGGCATCAATAGCGAAGACACTACTTTTTTCAGCTCAAACATATCCGAATAGTCCGAAAAAACATCACTTAGTAGTAAAAAGAGACATCGCCTCTTTATTCCTGAAATTCCTGTGACAGAATAGCAGGCACGATAGGACATAATAACTCAAGTAGCCGTGACTGAAGACCGTAATTTCGACGATATTGCCCACAAATTTGCAAAAAATATTTACGGCTCTGACAAAGGAGAGATCCGTCAGATCATCGTATGGGAAGATTTAGAACAAGCTTTGAGCAAGTTTGAGCAATCAGCTTCTCCGCTGCATGTGCTTGATGCTGGAGGCGGCCTTGCACAGATGTCGCAAAAAATTGCGTCGCTTGGGCATAACGTTTCTCTGTGTGATCTCTCTTCTGAAATGCTGAAGCTCGCAGAAGAAAGTATCAGCGAAGCGGGTTTGCTAGAGCAATATCGATTTATTCATTCACCAGTACAAAAAGTCGCAGAACATCTAGATGAGAAAGTCGATTTTGTGATGTTTCATGCCGTAATGGAATGGTTAGCCGATCCTAAAGAGGCGCTTGACTTATTGCTTGAACAAGTTAAACCGGGTGGCGTTGCCTCGATAATGTTTTACAACCACCACGGATTAGTCCTGAAAAATGTGATTTGTGGCAACATTCCTCATGTATTGAATGGGATGCCACATCGAAAACGGTTTAAGCTGCAACCACAAAAAGGCTTGAAGCCGGAAGAGGTTTATCAATGGATAGAAGACGCTGGTCTAGAAATCTGTGGTAAATCAGGCATTCGCTCTTTCAGTGACTACATAGGTAATATGGAGTACATGGGCGATTACCAATTTGAAGATGTATTGGAACTGGAAAAACAGCTATGTCGCCAAGAGCCATATCTGTCACTAGGCCGTTATATTCACGTTTGGGCTCAAAAACCTGCGCAATAACAGCGGTGAATGTGGTAAAAGAAGCCACAACATGCGCTATGCAATCGTAAGAAGCCCGCGTCATAAAGAAATAGGCGTCATATCTAATACATTCGATATGACGAAGAACAGTAACAGGAACCACAATGAGTGAAATGACTCAAACTGCCGAAGAGCAGCCAATTGATGAGTTGGTGGGCTGGGTCAAGCAGCATGATTTTTCATTAAACTTGCCACCAGAGCGCTTAGCATTTTTGATTGCTATCGCAGTACTAAGCACTGAAAGGTTCGATGAAGAGTTGGGCGAGGGTGAACTGCACGATGCATTTACCATCGTCACTCGACTGTTTGAAGATACTGGCGAAGCGTCCGCGTTTCGTGCCAACAATGCCATCAACGAGTTAGTTAAACAGAAGTTGATTAGCCGCTTTACCAGCGAAATCACCGATGGTGCGAGTATTTATCGCTTGTCGCCACTGGCGATTGGTATTTCAGATTATTACTTACGCCACCGTCAGTTCTCTAAGTTAAAACTGTCTATCCAGCTTTCTATGGTTGCGGATGAGATGGCAAAAGCCATTGAAGCAGCACAAAAAGGCGGAACTCCAGGACATTGGAGAAAGAATGTTTACGGCGTGCTCAAGTATTCTGTTGGTGAAATTTTCGATCAGATTGATCTTAACCAACGTGTTATGGATGAGCAGCAGCAAACCGTTAAACAGCAAATTGCCGACCTTTTAAATAAGGATTGGCGAGAGGCGATTAACAACTGTGAAACCTTGCTTTCAGAAACCTCTTCCACGCTGAAAGAATTGCAAGACACCTTGCAAGCGGCGGGTGATGAACTGCAAACACAGATCCTCGATATTCAAGAAATTGTTTACGGTGACGATGAACTCGAATTCGTTGGCGAAACCCTGTTCGGCTTGCAGATGAAGCTAGACCGAATCACCAGTTGGGGCCAACAAGCCATCGATTTATGGATCGGCTACGACCGCCATGTTCACAAGTTTATTCGTACCGCGATTGATATGGATAAAAACCGTGCCTTTAGCCAACGCTTGCGTCAGTCGGTTACCGACTACTTTGATGCGCCTTGGCTTTTGACTTACGCCGATGCAGAGAAGCTGACGGATCTTCGTGATGAAGCGCTTATGCTTCGTGATGATGAAGTGATGGGACAAGCACCAATCGACGTAGAGTACGAAGAATTTGAGCAAGTGAATGACCTGCTTTCAGATCGAATTGCAGAGATGTTAAAAGCTCACAAACAGCAAGGCGCGCCAATTGATCTTGGCCTTGTGTTACGCGATTACCTCGCTGCACACCCTCGCACACACCATTTTGATTTAGCCAGAATTGTTGTCGACCAAGCCGTGCGCTTAGGTTACTCAGAGTCTGACTATCAGGCTATTCAGCCAGATTGGCAGGCAATTAACGATTTCGGTGCAAAGGTACAAGCAAATGTCATTAACAAGTACTGATGATTACATGCCAGAGAAACTGGTAAAAGCGATAGCGAACCCACTGTTCCCTGCGCTAGATAGCATGCTGCGTTCAGGTAAGCATGTTTCAACAGAAGACCTAGATAACCACGCGTTGCTGTCTGATTTTGAAGTTGAGCTTCAGCATTTCTATCAACGCTACAATACGGAATTGGTAAAAGCGCCGGAAGGTTTCTATTACCTGCGTCCGCGTTCTACGTCTCTGATTGGTCGTAGTGTGTTGTCTGAGCTCGACATGTTGGTTGGAAAGGTGTTGTGTTTCTTATACCTAAGCCCAGAACGTCTTGCTCATGAAGGTATCTTCACCAACCAAGAACTGTTTGATGAGTTGATGTCGTTAGCGGATGAGAAAAAACTCATGAAGCTAGCAACCAACCGTGCGTCTGGTTCTGACCTAGATAAAGAAAAGCTGTTCGAAAAAGTACGTACTTCTCTACGTCGCTTACGCCGTATCGGTATGTTGATTGCGATTGGTGAAACCGGCAAGTTCCGTATCAGCGAAGCGGTATTCCGTTTTGGCGCTGACGTTCGTGTTGGCGATGATATGAAAGAAGCGCAGTTACGTCTTATCCGTGATGGTGAAGCTGTGGTGCATACCCAAGAGCCTAACCAAGGTAGCTTGTTGAATGAAGAACAAGCGGAAGCTGCATCAGAACTAGACGTAGATGAAAACGGTCAACAAGACATTTTTAACGATCAAGCCGGCTTTGACCTTGAGTCAAACGATGGCGAACAAACAAAAGTAGAAGGTGAAGCATGATTGAAAGAGGTAAGTATCAATCATTAACCATGGTCAACTGGAACGGTTTCTTTGCGCGTACTTTTGATATTGATGGATTGGTTACAACGCTTTCTGGCGGTAACGGTGCAGGTAAGTCGACCACTATGGCGGCATTCATCACAGCGCTGATTCCTGACCAAAGCCTTCTGCATTTCCGTAACACAACGGAAGCGGGTAGCTCACAGTCATCTCGTGACAAAGGCCTTTACGGTAAGCTTCAGCCAGGCGCATGTTATGCAGCGCTGGATGTTGTGAACTCTCGTAATCAACGCCTACTGTTTGCAGTAAAGCTGCAGCAAGTAGCGGGTCGTGACAAGAAAGTCGACATTAAACCGTTCGTTATCCAAGGCCTTCCTAGCCATGTGAAACCAACGGATGTATTGATTCAAAACGTTTCAGACAGCCATGCCCGCGTATGTCAGTTGAATGACGTGAAAGCAGCGGTAGCACAATACGAAGGCGCTCACTTTAAAGCGTTCTCTTCGATTGTTGATTACCACTCACAGATGTTTGAGTACGGTGTGGTACCGAAGAAACTGCGTAATAGCAGCGACCGTTCTAAGTTCTACCGTCTAATTGAAGCATCACTTTACGGCGGTATTTCTAGTGCGATTACGCGTTCTCTGCGTGATTATCTTCTACCGCAAAACGGTGGTGTGAAGAAAGCATTCCAAGACATGGAATCAGCACTACGCGAAAACCGTATGACGCTAGAAGCGATCAAAACGACTCAGTCGGATCGTGACCTGTTCAAACATTTGATCACTGAATCTACGAACTACGTGGCAGCAGACTACATGCGCCATGCCAACGATCGTCGCAACAAGCTTGATCAAACCATGAAGTTCCGTGGTGAACTGTTTGGTTCGCGTGAAACCTTGCTTGATCAAAACAACTTGTTGAACCGCGTTCAAGAAGAACTAGAGTTACTTGTCGATCAAGAATCGGCACTGGAGCAAGATTACCAAGCGGCTTCGGATCATCTTCAATTGGTTCAAACTGCACTTCGCCAGCAAGAGAAAATTGCTCGCTACAGCGAAGATCTAGAAGAGCTTAATGAGCGTCTAGAAGAGCAGATGATGGTTGTGGAAGAAGCTCAAGAGCGAGTACTTCTTGCTGAAGAGCAGGCAACCATCACTGAAGAAGAAGTGGATAGCCTGAAAACTCAGCTTGCTGATTACCAACAAGCGTTGGATGTGCAGCAGACTCGTGCACTTCAATACCAGCAAGCGGTTCAAGCATTAGAGAAAACTAAGCAGTTGCTTGGTGATGAATCGATTACGGCAGAAAGTGCATTAACTCTTGTTTCTGAGCTAAAAGCACAAGAAGAATCAAGCACTCAAACGCTACTGTCTACTAAGCACAAGTTAGACATGTCTTCTGCAGCTTCTGCACAGTTCGACAAAGCACTGTCTTTAGTTAAGAGCATCGTTGGTGACGTGGAGCGCAAAGAAGCGTCTCACAGTGCTAAGCAAGCTCTAGAAAAAGGCCGTAACGCAAAACACGTTGTTGAGAACGAACAGCAATGGCGTGCTCAGCACCGCGACATGGCTCGTGATGTGGCTCAGCAGCGTCAAGCAAAAGAGCTTGCGACTGAATACCAAAAGCAACACAACATCTCACTGACTGACGAAGCGGTTTTCGATGAAGAACGTGAACGTCACGCTATGCAGATCGAGTCTCTTGAGTACGCTCAAGAAGAGCTGCGTGAAGCGAAGAGTGAGCAACGTCGTGTACAACAAAACCACGACCAAGAGATTCAAAAGCTTGAGTCCATTGCTCCTGCGTGGATCACGGCAAACGATGCGCTTGAAGCACTAAGAGATCAAACCGACGCTGAACTAGAAGATAGCCAAGCGGTGATGACTCAAATGCAGCAAGTGCTTGAAGATGAGAAATCGCAAGCGGCAGCAAAAGATCAGTTGGCTACGCGCCGAGCTGAACTTGAGCAAGAGATTGAGCGTTTAGCTTCGCCAGGTGGCTCTAACGATCCTCGTTTGAAAGGTCTGGCGGATACGCTTGGTGGCGTGTTGCTTTCTGAGATCTACGATGACATCACGATTGGTGATGCGCCGTACTTCAGTGCGATGTACGGCCCAGCTCGTCACGCAATTGTGGTTTCTGATCTTGATGGTATTAAAGAGAAGCTGGTGGATCTTGATGATTGTCCAGAAGACCTTTACATCCTAGAAGGCGATGTCGACGCGTTTGATGACAGTTCATTCAATGCCGATGAGCTTGAAGGCGCAGTGTGTGTTCAGCTGAACGATCGCCAAATGCGTTACTCACGTTTCCCTGAGATCCCACTGTTTGGCCGTGCGGCTCGTGAACAACGCCTAGAGAAACTGCGCGAAGAGCGTGACGTTGTGGTTGAAAACCACGCGAAGGCAGCGTTTGACTCTCAAAAACTGAATCGCCTATACCAAGCATTCAACAGCTTTGTAGCAAAGCACCTGCACGTTGCGTTTAACGCAGACCCAGAGCAAGCACTTGCAGTCGTTCGTGAGAAACGTAACCAAGTAGTACGTTCTCTGGCTGAGCTTAACTCTAAAGAGCAGCAGCAACGTAGCCAGCTTCTACAAAGCAAGCAGGCACTCGGTGCGCTAGATAAATTAGCACCTATGGTTCGTATTTTAGAAGACGAAACATTGGCTGAGCGCTTAGCTGAATTAGAAGCGCAACTTGTGCGTTTAAGTGAAGCTAAGTCTTACTTGAATAAGCACGGCAAATCGCTTACTTCTCTAGAGCAAATCGTATCTGCACTAGACGCTGACCCAGAGCAGTTCGAAGCTTTGGAGGCCGAGTATCGTCAAGCCGACAGCGCTCTACAAACGCTAAAAGGCAAAGTGTTCGCACTGTCTGATTTGATTGAGCGTCGTCACTACTTTGCTTACGCAGACTCAGTTGACTTGCTTAACAAGAGCAGTGAACTGAGCGAGCAATTAAAAGCGAAATTGGTTCAAGCAGAACAAGCAAGAACCAAAGGCCGTGATGGCTTGAAGCAAGCTCGTGAACAGATGAACCAATACAACCAAGTATTGGCGGCATTGAAGAGCTCACATCAAGCGAAGCAAGAGACGGTTCAAGAGTTCAAACAAGAGCTACAAGAGTTTGGCGTAAACGCTGACGAAGGCGCTGAAGAGCGTGCTGTACGTCGTCGTGACGAGCTTCAAGAGCGTCTACATACATCTCGCAGCCGTAAGAGTGAATACGAGCGTACGATTACGTCAACAGAACTTGAGATGAAAGCCCTAGCTAAGCGTCTTAAGAAAGTTCAAAAAGAGTACACCGAGCTTCGTACTTTCGTTGTTGCAGCAAAAGCAGGCTGGTGTTCAGTACTTCGCTTAGCTCGTGAAAATGATGTTGAACGTCGTCTGCACAAGCGTGAACTGGCTTACCTAACGGCGGGCGAGCTTCGTTCTATGTCGGATAAATCACTGGGTGCTTTACGTCTAGCTGTAGCTGACAATGACGACCTACGTGATTCGCTGCGTCTATCTGAAGACAACGCACATCCAGAGCGTAAGGTTCTGTTCTACATTGCGGTTTATCAACACCTTCGCGAGCGTATTCGCCAAGACATCATTCATACGGATGATCCGGTTGAAGCAATCGAAGAGATGGAAGTGGAGCTAGCTCGACTAACAGAAGAGTTGACGCAGCGTGAAAATCGCCTGGCAATCAGCTCTGAGTCCGTAGCAAGCATCATCAAGAAAACGATTCAGCGCGAGCAGAACCGTATTCGAATGCTGAACCAAGGTTTGTCTAACATTTACTTTGGTCAGGTTAAAGGCGTACGTCTGAACGTTAAGATCCGTGAAAGCCACGAGATCTTGCTATCAGGGCTAGCAACTCAACAAGAGCAACACAAAGACTTGTTTGAATCAACGCGCTTTACCTTCTCAGAAGCGATGGCGAAGTTGTTCCAACGAGTGAACCCGCATATCGATATGGGTCAACGTTCTCCACAGGTTCTTGGTGAAGAGCTACTGGATTACCGTAACTACCTAGAGCTGAGTGTTGAAGTTAACCGTGGTTCAGATGGTTGGTTACAAGCTGAATCGGGCGCATTGTCTACGGGTGAGGCGATCGGTACGGGTCAGTCAATCCTATTGATGGTTATTCAGAGCTGGGAAGAGGAATCTCGTCGACTTCGCAGTAAAGACATCGTTCCATGTCGTTTGTTGTTCCTTGATGAAGCAGCACGTTTGGATTCTAAGTCGATCTCTACGCTGTTTGAACTGTGTGACCGTTTGGGTATGCAACTTCTGATTGCAGCACCTGAAAACATTAGCCCAGAGAAAGGTACAACCTACAAACTGGTTCGTAAGGTCTTCAAAGACCACGAACACGTACATGTTGTTGGCCTGCGCGGTTTTGCTCAAAACAAACCAGCATCTCCGGTGCAAGAGCTTATCGAAGAAACTGAGCAATAACTTTGATAGCCGAATTATAATCTTGATAGCCGAGCAATAACCTTGATAGCTTAGCTATAAGCTCGAAAGCGACTCAATGATATTTGTTCAAAGCCCCTAATCATTAGGGGCCTTTTTGTACCTTGAATCTAATTTCTTACTTCTTACTTCTTACTTCTACAGCAGAACCCCTCCCGCTTAATCCTTTCGTCGACACTGATAAGACCACTCATACATTATGGTTATTATCAATGGAACTTGTTTGAGGTCACACGCACAAAACCACAAATAATGTATGGTAATGACATAGATTTAATAATATTAATAATATTGTATTACTTAAATTTTAATTGTTGATAACTCGCGTGTGCGAAAGGTAAAGGTAGGACTTAGGTATGATTCAAATCGTTATTGATGGGAAATATCGAATCGTCGAGCAAGGACAAACCGTTCTTGAAGCGGCAAAAACATGTGGTTTGGAAATCCCATCTTTATGTGGTTTGAATAAAACAGCGGATAAAGTGCCGTGTGATTTGTGTGTTGTGGAAGTTGATGGCGTTGGTGTTACTCGCTCTTGTGAGCTTGAAGTGTCTAATGGGCTGAATATTACCACTCAGTCAAAACAGTTAACGAATCATCGACAAGAAGCGTTGAATCGCATCATGACCGATCACTACGCTGACTGTGAGGCGCCATGCCAAACAGCCTGTCCTGCTGGGGTCGACATCCAATCTTACCTGCACCATATTGCTCAAAATGATCACATTAAAGCGATTGAAGTGATCAAAAAGACATTGCCAATGCCGCTTTCAATTGGTCGTGTGTGTCCTGCTTTCTGTGAAACCGAATGTCGTCGTAACTTGGTCGATGAATCCATTGCGATTCGCCAACTCAAACGACACGCTGCCGATGCGGATCTAGCGGCTCAAGAGAGCTACATGCCAGCGAAGAAACCAAATAAAGGCAAGAGCATTGCTATTGTTGGTAGTGGCCCCGGTGGGCTTACGGCGGGTTATTACCTATCTAACGAAGGCTATGAAGTCAGTGTCTATGAGTCGATGCCCAAAGCGGGTGGTTGGCTGCGTTACGGTATCCCTGAATATCGCTTACCTAAGTCGATTCTAGATAAAGAAATCGAGTTGATGTGTCGCAACGGAATGGTGGTTGAGTGCGGTAAAAAACTCGGTGTTGATTTTACACTGTCTGATTTAAGTAACGATTTTGATGCGGTTTGTTTAGCCGTTGGCGCATCACAAGCGGTTGAAATGAATTACCCGGGTAGTGAACTCGGCGGTTGTTATTTGGGTGTCGATTATCTGAAAGATTACGTGACCGATCAGCAGTATGTCACAGGTAAAAAGGTCGCAGTAATTGGTGGCGGTAATACCGCGATTGACTGCGCTCGAACAGCGGTGCGTGATGGCGCGGATACTACGCTGATTTATCGTCGTACTCGAGATGAGATGCCAGCAGAAGATTACGAAATCGAAGAAGCTGAGCATGAAGGTGTGAAGTTCCATTTCTTAACCAACCCGGCAGCAAACATAGCCGATGAAAATGGTCATGTATCAGAAATACGATTAGAGCGTATGGCTTTGGGTCCGGCTGATGCTTCAGGTCGTCGCAGCCCTAAACCAACGGGCGAGTTCTTTGTTGAAGCGTTTGATACGGTTATTGCTGCCGTGTCACAAAAGCCTGATCTGAGTTTTATGGACAATGAAGCAATTGATATTCCTCTTACTCGTTGGAATACCGCAGATGCTGATCCACAAACCATGCATACCGGAACCGGAAATATTTTCAGTATTGGTGATTTCCGACGCGGCCCTGCAACTGCAGTCGAAGCGGTTGGGGATGGGCGTATTGCTGCACAAGCGATCGATCGCTTCTTCCATGGTGATATGGAAAATATTCCGGCTAAACCGTTTAACTCAAGAAAGCACAAACAGCTCAAAGCGGTGGATCCTGAGCAATACAAATCTATACAACGCATGGCGCGCAAGATCATGCCTGAGCTAACGCCCGAACAGCGTGAACAAAGCTTCGATGAAGTAGAAACAGGGTTTGATAATGCCGATGCAATCGCTGAAGCTGCAAGATGTCTAGAGTGTGGCTGCCAAGCTAATACCGATTGCGACCTACGAGACTACTCGACTGAATACAAAGCAACGCAAACCCATCCTGAATACAAAATCGATGTGGCTTCGAATGAGAGTTGGCAGGCGATTCGTGCTGAAGAAGCGAAGGTCGGGTTAACAAGACAAAAATTTTCGGTCGATGACAGTTCTGAGTTCATTATCTTTGACGCTAACCGCTGTATTAGTTGTGGCCAGTGTATCCAAGCGTGTCGAGAACAGAATGTTCATGGCGTTCTAAGCTTCATGAACCAATCGGATGGCAAACCTGCATCAAGACCAGAATGTCGTCCTAACTTTGGGGCGGACAAGACCTTAATGGGCGACTCAAACTGCGTTCAATGCGGATCGTGTATTCAGGTGTGTCCAACCGGTGCAATGGTGGATGCTCGCGACAGAAAGCAGGGAGACACAGACGTACTCAAGAAAGTCGATACCATCTGCACTTATTGCGGTGTGGGTTGTAAGTTAACCATGCATATCGATGAGCAGAAAAACAAAATTCGCTATATCGAAGGCGGAGACTCTCCGGTTAATGAAGGCATGTTGTGTGTTAAGGGACGATTTGGCTTCGATTTTGTGGGCAGCGATGCGCGCTTAACCACACCATTAATTCGTAAAGATGGCTGGTTGCAACCTGCAAGTTGGGATGAGGCAGTTAAGCTTATTGCCGAGAAGTTTACTGCGATTAAGCAAGGCTTTGGCAGTAACGCTTTAGCGGGGTTCTCGTCGGCGAAAACCACCAATGAAGATAACTATGCCTTCCAAAAATTCATACGTCGTGAACTCGGTACCAATAACGTCGATCACTGTGCGCGCCTTTGTCACGCATCTACTGTTACTGGTTTAGAGGCTTCGCTAGGTAGCGGGGCGATGACCAATGATATTCCAAGCATCAAGCACTCAGATGTGATCTTTATTATTGGCTCCGACACCACGTCAGCACACCCAATTATTGGCTCGCATATCAAGCAAGCTGTGAGACATGGTGGAGCGAGATTGATCGTTGCCGATCCAAAACGAATCGATATTGCTGACCATGCTGAACTTTACTTAGCGCACCGACCGGGTAGTGATGTAATGTTGATCAATGGTGTGATGCAGCAAATCATCAAACACGGTTGGTACGACCAAGAGTATATCGAAGACCGTGTGGATGGCTTTGATACCTTGCTTCAAGAGGTAATGTCACCAAGTTATTCACTAGACAAAGTGGAGCTGGTAACTGGCGTTAAAGCGGAAGACATCTTCGCAATGGCGCGATTGATTGGTACTGCAGAGCGTACAGCGGTGTACTACTCGATGGGCATTACGCAACATACCACTGGTCACGATAACGTTCGATCAATCGCTAACCTACAGCTCTTGTGTGGCAATATCGGAATTGAAGGCGGCGGTATCAACCCATTACGTGGTCAATCCAATGTTCAGGGTGCGTGTGACATGGGCGCATTGCCAAATAACCTTCCGGGTTATCAGAAAGTGTACAACCCAATGGTTCGTCAAAAATTCGCGATGGAGTGGGGTGTTTCTGACCTACCGGCTGAAACAGGCTTAACGTTGACCGAAATTATTGATGGAGCGTGTCATCGAGATGTTCGTGGTCTGTACGTAATGGGCGAGAACCCAGTGCTGAGTGATCCGAACCAAGCGCATGTGATTGAAGGTCTTGAAGCGTTAGATTTCCTCGTGGTTCAAGATATTTTCTTAACCGAAACCGCTCAATATGCCGATGTGGTGCTACCGTCTTGCTCGTTTGCTGAGAAGTCTGGTCATTTTACTAATACCGAGCGTCGTGTTCAGCGTATTAACCCGGCGGTATTGCCTCCAGGTGAAGCGAAAGAAGATTGGGTGATTATCCAAATGTTGGCTAATGCGATGGGCGGCAATTGGGAATATGACTCGGTTGCTGATATCACCAATGAGATAGCGCGTGTCACGCCACAGTATGGTGGTTTACGTTGGGAGAACATTACGGTGAACGGCGTGCAATGGCCAAGTAATAAGAACAACCCTGATGGCACACGTATCATGCACCAGACCCAATTTACGCGTGGGCGTGGTCAAATGGAGGCGATTCCGTTTAGATACGCTGCTGAGCTACCGGATGCGGAATACCCGTTAGTATTAACGACAGGCCGTATTCTAGAACAGTTCCACACCGGAACCATGACACGTAAAACAAAAGGGTTGGATAACTTAGCAGGGCCGCGTGCCATGGTGAGTGTTCATGATGCTGAAGCGCTAGGTATCTCGAATGGTCAGATGCTTAAGGTCTCAACACGTCGTGGTGAAATCGAAATCGCGGCCTTTGTGACTAAACGAATGCAAAAGGGTGTGGTATTTATTCCATTCCATTTTGTTGAATCACCAGTTAACCGTTTGACTACCACAGCGACTGATCCACACGCGAAGATCCCTGAATTTAAGGTGGCGGCTGTGCGTATTGATCCTATTCGTGAGCCTGAGTGTGAAGTAACAGAGGCTTAATCATATTAGCTCGGTGAAGACGGCTGGCATTAAAAAGCCGCGTAACTCTCAGAGTTATGCGGCCTTTTTATCGAGCTAGATTCAGTATCAATAACTGAGTCGTTTCGCTTTGATTTAGATGAGCTTAGTTTTGAACAATTTCGCTACCGTGAACACCAAATTGCTTAGCAGCGTAGGCAACGCGCTCTGCTGGTTTTGGGTATTCAGCCGGTGTGCCCAGGTTTTCAATATGATGCAAGCGAGGTAATAAACCTGCGCCGTTTGCAATCTGTATTGCTAATCCAGGGCGAGCGTTTAGCTCCAGTACCATCGGGCCTTCTTCTTGGTCTAAAACCATGTCCGTACCCATGTAACCAAGGCCTGTCATTTCCCAAGCACTTGATGCAAGTGTCAGCAGCTTTTCCCAATGGGGTACTTGTAGTAGCGCCAACTCTTTACCCGTATCTGGGTGGTGAGTCACTGGGTGGTCAAATTGAACCGCACGAACGGCTTTACCCGTAGCGATACAAATACCTACGCCCACAGCACCTTGGTGCAAGTTAGCTTTACCATCAGAAGCCGAAGTCGATAGACGCATCATCGCCATTACAGGGTAGCCCTTGAATACAATGATTCGTACATCTGGTACACCCTCGTAACTGAAGCCGTCAAAACACTCGTCAAACTTGATGAGGTTTTCAACTACAGCAACATCGTTCTTACCACCGAGTGAGAAAAGACCCGCGAGAGCGTTACTGATGTGGCGCTCTACGTCTTCTTCATTGATAGTCGAACCCGATGGCTTGGTGTAAACGCCGTCCTTGTGAGAAGTCACAACAAGGATACCTTTACCACCACTGCCTTGAGCTGGCTTGATTACGAAACCCGGCCACTCTTTTACCATCTTGTGGATTGTTTTTACTTCAGCTTGATGACCAATCACGCCAATCAGTTTTGGTACAGTAGCACCAGCCTGTTCAGCAATGATCTTCGTCTTAAGCTTGTCATCAACGAGTGGATACTTGGAACGATCATTGTAGCGACCAATATAACTATGGTTACGCTTGTTCATTCCCATTATGCCTTTGTCTTTCAACCTAAACGGTGAAGTAAACTGATCAAACATAACTTAGTCCTCCGCTAGCGGTTTAAAGCGACGAAGCTCGGTTAGACGGTATCCTGTGTAGTTACCTAGTAGCAAGATGGTCGCTAGAATAACAAGTTGTAAACCAATAAAGTTAAACGTTAAGTGCTGAATGAACGGGTTAGTCATGCCTAAGTAAACAAGAACCGCAGTGAATAGAGAACCACCACCTTGCAGCATTACTTCTTTCGCGCCTTCTTCTTCCCATAGGATAGACATACGTTCGATAGTCCAAGATAGGATAATCATAGGGAAGAACGTAATAGATAGACCTTCAGTCAGACCCACTTTAAACGCGACTACAGTAAACACAGAGATAATCATGATTACCGTGATGATTACGGCGGATATCCTGGCTACCAAGAGCAAGTTGAGTTTGGACAAGTAACTTCGAATAATCAGACCCGTACCTACAATAAGCAGGAAGCCAACAATACCCGTTACCAGTTGTGTTTGTACAAAGGCTACCGCAATCAGTACTGGCATGAACGTACCAGACGTTTTCAGGCCGATGATGACACGTAGGAACACAACAATCAGAGCACCGATAGGAATCAGCATGATGGTTTTAAACATCGCTTGCTCTTCTAACGGTAGGCTGTGAATTGAAAGGTTTAACAGTTGATCAGCAGAGACTTTACTATTGGTTGCTTCCGTTGGTGAAACCTCTTGAGCAATCATAGAGAAGTGAACTTTACTGTTCTGACCGCCAACAACATCCAGTAGAGAAACGTTTGATTCGTCCCAGATGAGTAGGTTTGGTTGGACTTGTTGTTCGCTTGATTCAGGAGAGAATAGAACCCACTCGTCGTTATCCCAGATCTGAATCATGTTTTGAATCGACTGACGACGACGACCATCTTCTAGCTCGATAACACCAACCACTTTGTTGTGTATTTTCGCCGCTGAAAGTAGCTTGTGTGTCGCTTCCACTTTGGTCATGTTGTTCAGAATCAGCGCTGAGTTTTGGCTGTCTGGATCATTAAGTGTTTTGATGAGCTCACGGGTAAAAGTGATATTGTCTGCAGAACGTTTTGTCGCTCTATCAATCAATGCAAGAGCCGCCGCTTCTTCAGGGCCGTCGAAGCTTGGTTGCGAGACTTCACCTTCTGGTGCGATAGCATCAACTTTTGCTTGGTTGTCGACTAGGAATTGTGTTTTGTAGTAGATGGTTTGAGGGCCATCTGCGTATCGAATAGACCACTCTGCGCGGCGACCTGATTCGGTATTCAAGTAAGAGATACCGTAACCCGGCGATGAAGCCGATTCGCCGATAAGTGTGTAGTTAGACTGAGTATGAGGAGCCGCTAAGGAAACTTTTGCTTCTTTGCCTACTGCGTTGAACTCGATGCGAGCTTCAACGTCCCAAACCTGTCTGGTTTCCCCTGGAGTCCAAGGTACACCGTAGGTCGTATGTCTGAACATACTCAGTGTTATACCTGCCACAATAAGCAGGAATATAGAGATATAAAATGGAATTCTTGACGTCATAGCTTACCCTACTATTGTTATTTAACTTCCGTTTGTACGTACTTTTTACTTACATCTACTAGCGCTATGTCTTTGATAAATTCGCGCCCTAGTAACACAGGGTGACTCATTTGAGAGCGATCCGCCAATGTAAATTGCGCTTTTTCATGGATTTTTCCAACTTTCACCCATAATTCGATCACAGCTCGACGTTCTGCTTGATCATTGGTTGATTGACGGATTTTTACATAACGTACAACAGGCGCTTCAATCCATTTCTGGTCTTCTTTAGCTTGGGCTTTGTCGTCTAGGTGAAATTTAACCCAGTTCTTGCCGTTACGTTCGAATTCTTTGATATCGACAGCGTTTAAAGAAGAGGTGGTTGCACCTGTATCAACACGAGCATCAAAGCTTTGCTTGATAGAGTCGATAAACACTTTTTCGATGCCGCCAAGGATAGTCGGTTGTGATATAGGAGCGATAGGAGCAACGGCAATAGCGACCGGTTCCTCTTCCTCTAGCTCTTCAATAACCTTGTGTTCCATGCTCGTTAGATGGGTATCTAATTGACTAGAAAGGGTAGTAATTTCTTCTTCTAAGCTTTCAATATAGTCACTTTGATTGCTTAGTTGCAGTTCAAGATTTTGAACCTTATTTGCGATGTTTGTCTCTGAGCGGGAAATAGCGTCGAGAGTTTCTTGGTGGTAGGTAGCACCATTTGTAAGAGTACAACCAGAGAGCAAACCAACCGCCACAATAGGCGATAATCGCTTAAACATAAAAAAACCTTTGAGAATTAGAGAATAGTTCAGACTATTTAGAAGTTTAGCCCACAAAAAAGGATGCGTGAAGCATCCTATTGTAAGAGTCTGGTCATATTGAATCGCAATGTGAGCGCTACGCCAATTATTGCTATTTGGAATAGCTCACTTATTAAACACAAGTCAATTTTTGTTCAATTCTTAAGCTAAGGAAGCAAGGTTCACCGCGAAATTAACAGTGGCTTTTTGACCATGCAAGCAATTGTTTTGCTGCCTTAATAGGCTTGTGCTTTATTTACTCCATATGCCACTGCTTTGTGGGCAGTAAATCTATGGCTTTGTTGCTACCAGAATCGCACGTCTCGGTGCAGGGTGACCTTCAACCGTTTTACTTGGATCGTTCGGATCGAGGTAATCTGGAAGAGAGTTGTGTGTCATCCATTCTGTGGTGCGTTGTTCACCAATTGTCGTGACATTTTCGTCAACGATTCGTACGTCTTCAAAACCAACTTGTTCTAGCCAGCGTTTCAGTGCGCGAGCTGAAGGGAAGAAGTAGACGTTTCTCATTTGCGCGTAACGGTCAACCGGAACTAATACTGCGTTCTCATCGCCTTCAATCACCAAGGTTTCAAGAACCAGTTCACCGCCAGACACCAATTGGTCTTTCAGTTGAATCAAGTGGTCCAGTGGTGAACGACGATGGTAAAGCACGCCCATGCTGAATACCGTGTCGTAGGCTTCTAGCTTTGGGAGCTGCTCAATACCTAGAGGTAATAGGTGAGCTCGTTGGTCATCGCCCATCAACTTACGAATTGCTTCAAACTGAACCAAGAATAGGTGGGAAGGATCGATACCAACCGTTAAGCGAGCACCTTCACCCAGCATGCGCCACATGTGGTAACCATTGCCACAACCTACATCGAGAACCGAACGGTTTTTTAATGGAGATATATGTGGAAGCACACGATCCCATTTCCAGTCACTGCGCCACTCTGTATCGATATGGATGTCGTGAACCGTATAAGGACCTTTTCTCCACGGGTGGAAAGTCTTCAATAAGCTTTCTAGCTTTTTCAGTTCGCCTGTGTGGTATGGCGTAGAACTACCAATCGTCACTGAATTTTTCAGGTCAACTTGATCTGGCACGTCTTGTGGAATCTTGTTTAGTGCACGTAACCAGCGGTCGAAGTCACCGTGCTCTGCAGTTTGCCAATCCGTCAGCTGTTGAGGAAGAACATTTAGCCACGGCTGAAGGCGAGTATCTTGGGCAATAAGTTGATAAAAATTGGCAAAATTAAACATAGTTTTTCACTGAGTTAATAGGGGCAATAAACCCTAAAATAAAAATTAAATTTGTCATTTCCTACAGTGAGGATGACGTTCTAATACGAGCTGACCAGGTTTGTAGGCTACTTAATCGCGAACATTGAACCAAAGTTGAAACATTGGAACCAAACTTCGCTGCTTGAGAAGCCAATCTTATCAAATCGTTCTCTGTGAACAGGGATCGAGTCTGGGCGCATTACGTTTTCAATTGCGCTGCGTTTCTGGCTGACTTCCAGTTCGCTGTACCCGTTAGCACGCTTGAAATCGTGGTGCAGGTCGATAAGCAGTTCATTTGAGCTTTCATCTTCGAATACGTATTTTTCTGACAGGATTAAGATCCCGCCTGGGCGCAAGCCAGCATGAATTTTCTCAAGCAGAGCGTATCGATCGTCTGGAGAAAGAAATTGCAGCGTAAAGTTAAGCACCACAACAGAAGCGTCTTTGATTTCCACTTCACGGATGTCGGCTTCAATCACTTCTACCGGTGTGTCACTGCGGTAAGCATTAACGTGCAATTTGCAGCGCTCAACCATGGCTTCTGAATTATCGATCGCGAAAATCGTGCAGCCTTCTTGCTGAATGTGACGACGCATAGAAAGTGTCGCAGCACCAAGCGAGCAGCCAAGGTCGTAAATATTTGAGTGTGGCTTTACAAAGCGCTCAGCCAGCATGCCGATTGCAGAGATGATATTGCTATAGCCAGGCACCGAACGTTGAATCATATCCGGAAATACTTCAGCAACCCTTGCATCAAAGGTGAAGTCTCCAATTTTATCAATAGGAGCGGAAAAGATATTGTCTGTGTTGCTCATAGCATTTTCTCTCGACAGTCAGCGTAATTGGCACAAAATTCGTACCAAATAAAAGGGGGCGTATTTTACGTAAAAAAAACGCCACTGTCACGAAAACTGAGATTTAGCTCAAGGTTCGAAGCTACTTACAAGTGAGAGGTTAAAACATCGAGATTTGGTGATTGCCTTTTTGAGCTGGAAACTGAGCCAGTTCGGGCAGTAATAATGATGTATTTTCAGAGACTTGCTTTTGTAGCCTCTTATAAATAGCAATCGCAAGTTCAGGTGCGTGGTTATTGTCTGGGGTGTGGATCATTAAATAGGGCTGCTTGCCTTCATTAAGCCAGTTTGGGATTTTGGCAAACCAAGGCTTAAAAAACTCAATATTAGGTTCTTGGTCTGGGTGACCAATAAATCGAATCATCGGGTTATTGGCGGTAGCAATTGCATGAACAGGAACACGCGGTTTTTTCTGATGCGCATCGATCAACGCTTCTGTGGTGGGTGGCGCAGAGAAAACGGGGCGGCTGTCCATAATGATGCGATTGATGCCTTCCTCAACCAGCCATTGGTTGAAGCGTTTTTCCGCATCGCCCTTATCAAAGAAACCTAAGTGTCGAACTTCGACGCCAAGCTGCATATCTTTTGGGAATAAGGTGCAAAACTTTTGTAGGGCAGGCAGCATGCTGGGCTCAAAACTGTGCGGCAGCTGAATCGTCCATTGACCAATACGGTCATGCAGTGGCGACATCGTCATCAAGAACTCTTTGAGTTCGGCTTGGCAGTGTCTCAGTTGTTGCTGGTGGGTGATGAATTTGGGCAATTTGAAGGTGAACTTGAAATCATCGTGACTGGCGGCTTTCCAATTGTGAACGGTAGACATACTTGGCGTAGCGTAAAAGGTGGTGTTGCCCTCAACGGTATGGAAAACTTGGGTGTATTTTTCCAAGCGTTCGGCAGGCTTGGTGCCTTTACCGTAGAACTGACTTTGCCACTCAGAATGAGACCACATAGTTAATCCAAGTCTTAGAGGTAAAGTTTCTGTTGTTATTACACGATTATCCATCTATTACACCGTTATCCATCACGCCATCAGTCATTACAAAAAGTTTTTGGGTTGAAACGAAAATCTACTTTACGAGAGTTTTGCTGATTAAGGTACTTTCGAGATATAATTATCGCAATTTTTTCGGTTTTGATGAATCTTTGCGCACTTGATGGGCTAAAAAGCAGCAAAGCCAGATAAAACACAATAAATTCGAATGTGGAAGGTCGATTTTAAGCGAGTTTCCGCGTATAAATGTTCCTTTGCTCTGTTGTGTGGAATGACCACTGACAGCTTGGAAATTAGTAAATAATTAAGAGATTGGGAAATTCATTATGCGTACCCATTACTGTGGTAACCTGAACAAGTCCCTGGCGGGACAAACTGTAGAATTGTGCGGCTGGGTAAACCGTCGCCGTGATTTAGGCGGTCTTATCTTTATTGATATGCGTGATCGTGAAGGCATCGTTCAGGTTGTTGTCGATCCAGATATGAAAGATATCTTCCCGATCGCTAACCAACTGCGTAATGAATTCTGTATCAAGTTTACTGGTGAAGTACGAGTTCGTCCGGACAGCCAAGTAAATAAAGACATGGCTACTGGTGAAGTAGAACTTTACGCGACGGGTCTAGAGATCATTAACCGTTCAGAAGCGCTTCCACTAGACTTCAACCAAACGAACTCTGAAGAGCAGCGTCTTAAGTACCGTTACATCGATCTTCGTCGTCCAGAAATGAGCGACCGTATTAAGCTTCGTGCACGTGCTTCTAGCTTCGTTCGTCGTTTCCTAGATGAGAACTTATTCCTAGACATCGAAACGCCAGTACTAACGAAAGCGACACCAGAAGGTGCTCGTGACTACCTAGTACCAAGCCGTGTTCACAAAGGTAGCTTCTACGCACTTCCTCAATCTCCTCAGCTTTTCAAGCAACTGCTGATGATGTCTGGTTTTGACCGTTACTACCAAATCGTTAAATGTTTCCGTGATGAAGATTTACGTGCTGACCGTCAGCCTGAATTTACTCAAATCGATATCGAAACATCTTTCATGACTTCTCAAGAAGTACGTAACGTGACTGAGAAGCTTGTTCACGATATGTGGAAAGAACTTCTAGATGTTGAACTAGGTCAATTCCCAGTAATGCCTTTCTCTGAAGCGATTCGTCGTTTCGGTTCTGATAAGCCAGATCTACGTAACCCACTAGAGCTAGTGGACGTTGCTGACTTGGTTAAAGATGTTGAATTCAAGGTATTCTCTGGCCCAGCTAACGACGAAAAAGGTCGCGTAGCAGTTATCCGTGTTCCAGGTGGTGCTAAGCTAACTCGTAAGCAAATCGACGGCTACGCTGAACACGTAAACATCTACGGCGCGAAAGGCCTAGCTTGGATGAAGGTTAACGACCGTGCTGCAGGCATGGAAGGTATTCAATCTCCAGTTGCTAAATTCCTAAGCGAAGACGTAATCAACGGTATTCTAGATCGTACTCAAGCTGAATCTGGCGATATCATTCTGTTCGGCGCAGACAAAGCGGGCATCGTTGCTGAAGCAATGGGCGCACTTCGTCTTAAACTAGGTACGGATCTAGAGCTAACAGACACATCTGCATGGGCTCCACTGTGGGTTGTTGACTTCCCAATGTTCGAAGAAGACGGCGAAGGTAACCTACACGCAATGCACCACCCATTCACATCACCACTAGGTGTGAACGCGGAAGAGCTAAAAGCGAACCCAGCAGCAGCAAATTCTGATGCATACGACATGGTAATCAACGGCTACGAAGTAGGCGGCGGTTCTGTACGTATCCACAACGCAGAAATGCAAACAGCGGTATTTGGTATCCTAGGTATCGAAGCACAAGAGCAACAAGAGAAGTTCGGCTTCCTACTTGAAGCGCTTAAGTACGGCACGCCACCACACGCTGGTCTAGCATTCGGTCTTGACCGTCTAGCAATGCTGCTTTGTGGTACTGAGAACATCCGTGACGTTATCGCATTTCCGAAAACAACAGCTGCAGCATGTCTACTGACAGACGCGCCAAGCCTAGCGAACCCAGCATCACTGGAAGAGCTAGCAATCGCAGTTAAATTGGCAGAGAAAAAAGAGCAAGCGTAAGCCTGTTATCTTTTCTTGTTGATGAAGAGATCCTAGTTGATAGAGAGCTCTCAATTAATTAGCCAAGACTTGCCAGTAAATTAGAGAATGCCCGTTAATTTGACGGGCATTTTTTTTTGCGTTCGATATACTAAGCTCATAAAGCATGTATAAATAATCAGTATTGAAGTTATGTCTATTATCTTAGGAATTGACCCTGGCTCGCGTATTACCGGCTATGGCGTGATTCGTCAAAATGGTCGCCATCTATATTACTTAGGTAGCGGTTGTATTCGCACCTCTGAAAAAGAACTGCCGGGCCGACTCAAACAAATCTACGCCGGTGTGAGCGAAATCATCACTCAGTTTCAACCGGATGTGTTTGCGATAGAACAGGTCTTCATGGCGAAGAATGCGGATTCTGCACTTAAGCTGGGACAAGCGCGTGGCAGTGCGATAGTGGCAGCGGTAAATGCTGATCTCCCCGTTCATGAATATGCGGCTCGTCTAATCAAACAAGCGGTGACAGGCAATGGTGGTGCAGATAAGTCGATGGTTCAGAACATGGTGATGAGCATGCTTAAGTTACCCGCTAAACCACAGGCCGATGCTGCCGATGCTCTAGGCGTAGCGATCACTCACGCCAACACCAATAAAACCTTGGTAGCTCTTGCTGGTAAAGCGACAGGCGCGAGAAAAGGGCGCTACCGTTAATCCCATCCCTCTATTTTCTAATAGCTTGCATTACATGAGCCTTACGCCTCGTTTGGCTCAGTTCAAAACAATACGCCCCTAAATCCTTGATGAAATGAGATCTTTCGAACACAAACCAAATAATAACATTGCGCATCATTTAACATGTTATTAACATTGGTCAGAGGTCTAACAAGTTAATCAAGGATGAGCACTGATGAACCCTATCAAGCTGTGGCGCGCGTTGTTTCTACCCAAAAGTAATGGGTGGAGTAACAACCAAGTCAGACAAGCCGATATCTTATTACTCTTTACCTTTATCGCCTTCTTTGTGGGTGTCTACAGCTTAATTAAATGGACAAAGCACGAAGAGCAACTTCTGATCACCACATCTGTATTCCTTATCGTGTTTGAACTGATCTCCGCACTGCTGTTGCGTGTTACCAGTAAACCCAGCCTTGCACTTAACTTTGGTTTTGTCGGGATGGCAGTACACGCTTTGAACATCATCTACCAAAGCGGTGGTGTGGTGGCGTCAACACAGGCTTATTGGGTGCCGTTGTTAGTGGTCGCTTTTTTCTTGTCGGGAACTCGAATTGTCGCCCTTGTATGGAGTGGGTTAGTGATTGGCGTTTCTTTGGTGATGACTTCAGCTCATCTTGATGGCTTTGAATTTCCGCAGTTAGTACTTACTCCGGAAGCGGTGGTGGTTGAAACATGCTCTGGTGTGATCATGCCGCTGGTGGTGATTTGCATTGCTCAAGCGTTTACCGCTAAGCAAAAAGAGGTGGCGATTGAAATGGCAGAAGATGCGATCTCGGAAAGCCAACAGATTGCCAATCAAGCGACGCAAAGTGAAGGTCGACTTTCTATTGTCCTAGACCAAGCTAACTCAAACTCTGAAAGCTTACAGGGCGTATCTGTCCATTTAGATCAGCAGTCTCAAGACCTGCACGCTCAAGTTGAAGTGTTGAACATCAATTGCGAATCTCAGGCGAGTGCAGCAGAACAGATGAGCCAACAACTGCATCAAATGACTCAAGGCATCGAAGAATCTAATTCATTTGTGGGTGAGCTAAAAGAGCGCAGCGAAGCGGTCGGAATGAAAGCGCAAAAGAGCTCAGAATCACTAGAAGCCTCAACCAGTGCAATCAGCCAGATCATTCAAAGTAATCAAGAAATCATGAAAGTCGCTGATTTGATTACCTCGGTTGCCGAGCAAACCAACCTATTAGCACTCAATGCAGCTATAGAAGCGGCTCGTGCCGGTGAGCAAGGACGAGGTTTTGCGGTAGTTGCAGACCAAGTGAGAGAGCTATCGGCGAAAAGCAGCCATTCCGCGATAGAAATTCGAACCTTATTAGACCGAAGTAAAGAAGAAGTGGAACATGGCAGAGCCATCATTGAAACTACGGCCAATGAAATGAACGGCATTATCTCTGAGGTGCAAACCATCTCGACCGATGTTAATCAGCTCACCAATATTATGGCGATGCAGATGAGCTCATTGAAAGAACTCGATCTCGCCAGTTCAGAAGTGGCGCAGAGCGTTGCAGAAACCAAATCCGTGTCAAGTTTAGTCGCTAATTATGGTTCTGAACTGACCGGGCATGTCACCTCAGTAAAAGAACTGGTCGAAAGCTTAAACAGCGTGGTTTCCCAAGCTAAGCAAGCTTAAATAAATCATCCTAATAAACACAAAGAACTGGATAAGCATCCAGTTCTTTTATATTCTGTCCCTCAAATTATATTCCATCAAGAGAGTGAATTGTGATCGGACGTCTACGCGGTACATTAATAGAAAAACAGCCACCAGAATTACTAATCGAAGTGAGTGGCGTTGGCTATGAAGTTCAAATGCCAATGAGCTGTTTTTACGAATTACCAAACGTGGGCGAAGAGGCAATCATCTACACGCACTTTGTTGTACGTGAAGATGCGCAGCTACTTTATGGTTTTAACACGGTTAAAGAGCGTGCGCTGTTCCGTGAAGTGATCAAAGCGAACGGTGTGGGCCCTAAGCTAGGCCTTGGCATTCTTTCAGGCATGACGGCTAGCCAGTTTGTTCAAAGTGTTGAACGTGAAGACATCTCGACGCTGGTTAAACTTCCGGGTGTGGGTAAGAAAACCGCTGAACGTCTGGTTGTTGAAATGAAAGACCGCCTGAAAGGGTGGGGCGCGGGTGACTTGTTTACTCCAGCGACAGATGCAGCTCCGATTGATTCTATGCCAACCGTTCACGACGCGGAAGAAGAAGCGGTAAGTGCGCTACTTGCATTAGGCTACAAGCCGACTCAAGCTTCCAAGGTGGTTTCTCAAGTGGCTAAAGATGGCATGACCAGCGAACAGTTGATTCGCGAAGCTCTGAAATCGATGGTTTAATACCCAATATACTTGTTCGACAAAATAGACTCATTCACTTTGCCTTTACACAGAGTCAAGAAGCGCAGAGTCAACAAGAGCATAGTTAGGAATAGCAGAATTTATGATTGAAGCCGATCGCCTTATTGCACCGGATAACCCAGTATTCAAAGATGAAGATGTCATTGATCGTGCAATACGCCCTAAAGCACTGGCTGACTATCAAGGTCAGGATCACGTTCGTGGCCAGATGGAGATTTTCATCAAAGCGGCACAACTGCGTAACGAGGCGCTCGACCATCTGTTGATATTTGGCCCTCCAGGCTTGGGTAAAACCACGTTGGCGAACATTGTTGCCAATGAGATGGATGTCAACATTCGTACGACTTCAGGCCCTGTTCTAGAAAAAGCAGGCGACCTAGCGGCGTTACTGACCAATCTCGAAGAAAATGATGTCCTGTTCATTGATGAGATTCACCGTTTAAGCCCTGTGGTTGAAGAGGTGTTGTACCCTGCAATGGAAGACTACCAATTAGATATCATGATTGGTGAAGGCCCAGCGGCACGCTCTATCAAGATTGACCTTCCTCCTTTTACTTTGATTGGCGCAACCACTCGTGCTGGCTCACTGACATCGCCGTTACGTGACCGTTTTGGTATTACTCAGCGTCTTGAGTACTACAAGGTTGAAGATCTACAAAACATCGTTCAGCGCAGTGCAGATTGCCTTGGTCTTTCTATGGAGTCCGAAGGGGCGCTAGAAGTTGCTCGCCGAGCTCGTGGTACGCCACGTATTGCTAACCGTCTACTGCGCCGTGTTCGTGATTATGCGGAAGTAAAAGGCGACGGGCATATTTGTCCGGAGGTTGCTGACAAAGCGCTAAACATGTTGGATGTCGATGCTAAAGGTTTCGACTACATGGATAGAAAGCTTCTGCTGGCGATTATGGAGAAGTTTGGTGGTGGTCCGGTAGGTATCGACAACATGGCTGCCGCGATTGGTGAAGAGAGAGACACTATTGAAGATGTGTTAGAACCTTACTTGATTCAACAAGGTTACCTACAAAGGACGCCAAGAGGTCGAATCGCGACCGACAGAGCGTATTTACACTTTGGAATAGATAAACCCTCCAATCGTTAAATTATTCATTTTTAAAGATCCCAGTTGCATAAGCGCTGGGTTTTTTTGCTTTTTACTGAATAACAACTCTTTGAGCGAGTCGATAAAAAGATCGAAAAGGGAGCTTCAAAAATGGAAACTTTGATTTCAGGTTTGATTTAGATAACAGGAAATGAAATAAGTTGTCATATTTTTTGTTAATACTTTATAGGTAGTTGTAATTCGGATGTTGAGGCGGTGCTGAGCATTTGTCACAGATATCATGCGCTGTTATTAAGGCAAGCATAATTGGTGTGATTTTAATCATAATTGTACAAAAATAACTCTAATTTGCTCGAATAAATTTGATACAAATCAACGCAGGGTTCTCCCATAAACCTTTTGAAACATACTGATTTTACCAGTAATATTAGCGCCAGCTATATTAGCTCATGCTTAACAATAATCTAACTATAACGGTACGTTTTTGCTACAAATTTCAACTTGTAATAACAATTACACAAATTGTTTTAACATGGATTTTTGCGGTGAATAATCACACAAGTGTCATTCAGCCGACACAAAGGAGTTACCATGATTGATGTTGTTGATCTGTCGCGATTGCAGTTTGCATTTACAGCGATGTATCACTTCCTATTTGTTCCACTGACTTTAGGTATGGCATTTCTACTTGCCATTATGGAGTCAGTTTATGTAATGACTGGCAAGCAAATTTACAAGGACATGACCAAGTTCTGGGGTAAATTGTTTGGTATTAACTTTGCTCTTGGTGTAGCGACAGGCTTAACCATGGAGTTCCAGTTTGGTACTAACTGGTCTTACTATTCTCACTATGTTGGCGACATTTTTGGTGCTCCGCTAGCTATCGAAGCGCTTGTTGCATTCTTCCTAGAGTCTACTTTTGTTGGCCTATTCTTCTTCGGTTGGGACAGACTGTCAAAGCGTCAGCACTTAGCGGTAACTTGGTTAGTAGCACTTGGCTCTAACTTCTCTGCGCTTTGGATCTTGGTAGCAAACGGCTGGATGCAAAACCCAGTGGGTGCGGAATTTAACTTTGAAACTATGCGTATGGAAATGGTGAGCTTCGCTGAAGTTGTACTAAACCCAGTAGCACAAGTTAAATTCGTACACACAGTAGCGTCTGGTTACACAACGGGTGCAATGTTCATCCTTGGTATCAGCTCATACTACATTCTTAAAGGTCGTGACCTTGCCTTTGCTCGTCGTTCTTTCGCGATTGCAGCGTCTTTCGGTATGGCGGCGATCTTGTCAGTAATCGTACTAGGTGATGAATCTGGTTACGAGCTTGGTGAAGTTCAAAAAGTGAAGCTCGCTGCTGTAGAAGCGGAATGGCACACTGAAGAAGCACCAGCCGCATTTACTGTTTTTGGTATTCCAAACCAAGAGACAATGAATACTGACTACGCAATTAAAATTCCTTACGTAATGGGTATCATCGCAACGCGTTCGCTTGATACTGAAGTAACGGGCCTACGTGACCTACGTGATGACCACGTTGATCGTATCCGTACTGGTATGTACGCGTACGAGCTGCTTGAAAAGCTACGTGCAGGCGATAAGTCTGAAGAAAACATGGCTGCGTTCGACGAAGTGAAAGGTGACCTAGGTTACGGCTTGCTTCTTAAGCGCTACACAGACGACGTTGTTGATGCAACTGAAGACCAAATCCAAATGGCTGCGGATGATTCTATCCCAACAGTTTGGCCTCTATTCTGGTCATTCCGTCTGATGGTTGCTTGTGGCTTCATCATGCTGTTTGTATTCGGTGCTGCGTTTGTTCAAACGTGTCGTCAGAAAATCGAACAGAAACCATGGGTACTTAAAGCTGCGCTATTCTCAATCCCACTTCCTTGGATTGCGATTGAAGCAGGTTGGTTCGTTGCTGAGTTTGGTCGTCAACCATGGGCGGTTGGTGAAATCCTACCGGTTAACGTTGCTGCATCAGCACTGACTATTGAACAGCTTTGGACTTCTCTATTCGCTATCCTGGCACTTTACACAGTGTTCTTGATTGCTGAAGTTTACCTAATGCTGAAATTCGCACGTAAAGGTCCAAGTAGCTTGAAGACAGGCCGTTACCACTTCGAACAAAACGATAACTCTGTTGAAGACAAAGTTAGCCGTTCAGTTGAAGTATAAGTGAGGGAATATTATGTTTGATTACGAAAGCTTACGACTTATTTGGTGGGTATTGATCGGTGTTCTACTGGTTGGTTTCGCCGTAACTGATGGCTTTGATATGGGTGTTGCCGCTCTGTCACCTGTTATCGGTAAGAGCGACACTGAACGTCGTATTATGCTAAACACGATTGCCCCTCACTGGGATGGTAACCAAGTTTGGCTTATCACTGCGGGTGGTGCATTGTTTGCTGCATGGCCACTGGTTTACGCAACGTCGTTTTCTGGCTTCTACTTCGCAATGTACGCGACGTTAGCAGCGCTTTGGTTACGTCCACTTGCACTTGACTACCGCTCTAAGATCGAAGATCCAAAATGGCGCAAAACTTGGGACTATGCACTTTGCTTTAGTGGCGCAGTACCACCAATCATTTTCGGTGTGGCATTTGGTAACCTACTACAAGGTGTTCCATTTGAACTGAACGAATTTATGATGTCTAAGTACCATGGTACGTTCTTCGCTCTGCTTAACCCATTTGCATTGCTTTGTGGTGTGTTGGCTCTGATGTTGTTCGTGATGCAAGGTGCAACATGGCTTCAAATGAAGACAACAGAAGCGCTGCACGCTCGTGCTCGTAACGTTGCTCAGATCACTGGCCTAATTGCTATTGCTCTATTCGTTATTGGTGGTTTCTGGGTTCAATCTATCGAAGGCTATGTAATTACGAGCACTATCGATACGTTTGCTGACTCAAACCCACTAAACAAAGAAGTATCACTTCAAGTGGGTGCTTGGATGACAAACTTCGAAACTTATCCAGCAATGTGGGCTGCGCCGATCCTTGGTGTAGCAATGCCACTGCTTGCTGTGATTGCATCTCGCTTTGAGCGTGGTGGTTTCGCATTCTTGTTCTCAAGCCTATCGAACGCTGGTGTTATTCTAACGGCTGGTTTTGCAATGTTCCCATTCGTAATGCCATCAAGCCTGAACCCTAACCAAAGCTTGACTATGTGGGATTCAACAGCGAGTGAGCTAACGCTTGGTCTTATGACTGTCGTTGCGGCGGTAATGGTTCCTGTGATTCTTGGCTACACAACTTGGACATACTACAAAATGTTCGGTCGTCTAGATAAGAAACACATCGAAGATAACGACGTTTCAGCTTACTAAGCTAGAAGTGAAATAACTTAGGAGAAATTTTATGTGGTACTTCGCATGGATTTTGGGTGTACTTCTAGCATGTGCATTCGGCATCATCAATGCTCTATGGCTAGAGCATTCAGAAATGATGGACAAAGACAGTGAGTAATCTCGCAGAGCAAATCGCTAAGCTGCATCAACCAATGGATAAGACTCTGCTTAGAGCCTTATCCCTAGTATTGGGTTTCATGCATGTGGGTTTAGTGATGTGGGATCCTGAAGCGTATGCGACAAGCATCGGTGGCTTTAACGCGATCATCGGGCCAATGTTCATTTGGGCAGTATGCTCAAGCATGGTTTACGGTATCGGATTTAAGCCAAGAGCTTGGATGTGGCAGCTACTGTTTAGCCCATATGTTTCACTCACAATTTTGCTCTACCTAACGACGCTGCGCCTTCTATAAAAGGCAAAGGATTTAGGTTCATAACAACGTGAACCTTTATACTTGTTGGGTTTTTAGCCAAAAAGAGGTCATCTTATACAGATGGCCTTTTTTTTCGTCTCTCAAATCAAAAAATTCACAGCGATATACTATTAATGATAAGGAGTTAGGTTATAGTGAAATCTTTATCGTTTTGGATTGTGGTATCAAATTGCAGGGATTATCTAAGCCATTTACGTGGCCAGTGACAGTGTATTACGAAGACACCGATGCGGGTGGCGTTGTATACCATTCAAACTATCTTAAGTTTTTCGAACGCGCTCGAACTGAGATGTTGCGCTCAATTGGCGTTTCTCAGCAAGTATTGTTAGAACAAAACATCGGTTTTGTAGTCCGACATATGGACATTGATTTTATTCAAGGCGCGCGTCTTGATGATTCTTTACAAGTCATTACAAATATTTACGAGTTGAAGCGAGCTACCTTGGTCTTCTGTCAAGAGATCGTAAATCCTGATGGCAAGGCATTGTGTAAAGCAATGGTTAAGGTAGCATGTATCGATAATCAAAAAATGAAACCCAAAGCAATGCCAACATTTATTCTCACGGAGCTAACGAATAGTGACTGCTGAAATCTCAATCTTAGGCCTAATTTTAGAAGCTAGTTTACTAGTTAAGATGGTCATGCTGACTCTTATGGGCATGTCTGTTGTTTCTTGGGCGATGATCATAAAAAGAAGTAAAGTGTTATCTCAAGCTTCTAAACAAACAGAAGTGTTTGAAGACAAATTTTGGTCAGGCGTTGATCTTGCAAAACTGTACCAAGAGAGCAACAAACGCAAAGACGAGCTTTCTGGTACTGAAGAAATTTTCTACGCAGGCTTTACTGAGTTCGCTCGCCTTCGTAAATCGAATGCAACATCACCTGACTTCATCATGGAAGGCACTGGCCGTGCGATGCGCGTTGCCGTTGCTCGTGAAGTCGATGAACTAGAAACTAACTTACCTTTCTTGGCGACCGTTGGCTCTATCAGCCCATACATCGGCCTATTTGGTACGGTTTGGGGCATCATGCACTCATTCATCGCACTAGGTGAAGTGAAGCAAGCGACGCTCGCAATGGTTGCCCCTGGTATTGCAGAAGCACTGATCGCAACAGCAATGGGCCTATTCGCTGCGATTCCAGCAGTAATGGCGTACAACCGCTTCAGCAGCCGAGTAGGCAAGCTAGAGCACAACTACGCGACTTTCTCTGAAGAGTTTCACAGTATTCTTCACCGTCAAGCGATGGCTGGCAGGGAATAATAGATGGCTGGATACCAACCTAAAAAACGCAAAATGACAGCAGAGATTAACGTTGTACCTTACATCGACGTTATGCTTGTTTTGCTGATCATTTTTATGGTGACTTCGCCGTTTGTTACTCAAGGCGTTGACGTTGAATTGCCTCAGGCTTCAACGGCTAAATCGGCACAAGACCTACTGGGTGACGACAATGCAAGTTTCATCATCGTTGAAGTGAACAAAGACGGTGAACTTGGCTTGAGCGTTAATGACGAAGAAGTACAGCGTGGCTTATCAATGGAAGATATTATCGTCCGTGTGAAAGCCGAGTTGTCTCTGAAGCCAAACTCTCCAGTGGCGGTTGGTGGTGATGCCGCAACGCCATACGCTGAAGTGGTTTTATTACTTGATGAATTAAGCCGTGCAGGTGTGCCAAAGGTTGGCCTTTTAACGGATATAAGGGAATAGCTCCGTAGCATTCATGAAAGCGAATAATAAAAAATCCAATAATTTCAGATCACCGCTTCTTATTTCTCTTGGGCTGCACGTCATTTTATTCGTTGCGCTCATTTGGGGGGCGGATTTCACGATGTCAGAGCCAAAGCCTACAGGGCAGATGGTTCAAGCAGTGGTGATTGATCCTCAGTTGGTTCGCCAGCAAGCTCAACAGATTCGTCAACAAAGAGAAGCGGCAAGCAAGAAAGAGCAAGAGCGTCTTGACAAACTAAGACGTGAAAGCGAACGACTTGAAAAGAATCGTAAAGCTGAAGAAGAAAATATTCGCAAGCTAAAAGAACAGCAAGCGAAAGAAGCTAAAGCAACTCGTGAAGCTGAAAAGCGTCGAGTTGAGAAAGAGAAACAACGCAAAGCTGAAGAAGCGCGTTTACAGCAAGAGCAAAAGAAAGCCGCTAAAGCCGAAGCTGACCGTAAGCTAAAAGAAGCTGCGTTAGTGAAAGCCGAGAACGAGCGTAAAGCCAAAGAAGCGGCAATCGCAAAAGCTGAACAAGAACGCGTGGCAAAAGAAAAAGCAGCGAAAGAGGCAGCAGACAAAGCTCGTAAAGAGAAAGAAGCCGCTGAACTCGCGGAAAAGCAACGCATAGCGAAAGAGAAAGAAGCGGCAGCCGCAGCAGAGAAAGCCCGTAAGGCAAAAGAAGCTGCAGCAAAAGCAGAAAAAGAGCGTAAACAACAAGAAGCCGCATTGAACGATATCTTTGCTGGGCTTGAAACGGAAGCGACTCAAAACTCTTCAGCAAGACAACAATTTATCACTGATGAAGCGCAACGTTACGGGGCTATCTATACCCAACTGATTCAACAGAACCTGTTGTTAGAAGACAGCTATCGAAGACGCTCATGTCGAGTGAACCTTAAGCTGATTCCAACGGGCTCTAACGCGATATTGGGTAGTTTGAGTATCTTAGATGGCGATAGCCGTTTATGTGCAGCAACCAAGCGTGCGGTGGCACAAGTACAATCTTACCCGTTGCCTAAAGACCCAGACATTGTGAACTCACTGAAAGACATTAACTTAACTGTATCACCAGAGTAAAAGGACGAACTTGTGTTAAAGAAACTATTACTGAGTTTTGTTTTCTTAATAGCTACAAGCAGCCAGTTTGCACATGCAGCGCTGGAGCTGGTTATTACAGACGGTATTAACTCTGCAAGACCTATCGCTATTGTACCTTTCCGTTGGGAAGGCTCAGAGCCATTGCCACACGATGTATCAGCGGTTATCGCTTCTGACTTACAGCGCAGTGGTAAATTCAGCCCAGTTGCGACAAGCAAAATGCCTCAAACGCCTTACAGCGAAACTGAGGTTAACTTTGATGCTTGGACTAACCTAGGTGTTGACTCATTGCTTACCGGTAGTATCACTAAAAATGCCGAAGGGCAGTATGTGGTGAATTACCAATTGATCGACATTGTTCGTGGTCAACTGACCAAAGGACAAAGCCGTGCACTAAGCGATGAAGGTCAATTGGTTCTTTCTAAAGATCACGTGCTGTTCAACAAGAAGGCTACGGTTCCTGGCAAGCGCTTGAGAGAGTACGCACACCGTATCTCAGACCTAGTGTATGAAGAGCTAACTGGTGAGAAAGGCGCGTTCTTAACTCGTATCTCTTACGTGGTAGTGAACGATAAAGACAAGTACCCGTATCAACTTCGTGTTGCTGACTACGATGGCTTTAACGAGCGTTTAGTACTTCGTTCTAAGCAGCCTCTCATGTCTCCAGCATGGTCACCAGACGGCAAAAAGCTAGCTTATGTGAGCTTCCAGAATGGCCAAGCTGAAATATTCATCATGAATATTTACACGGGTGAACGTGAGAAAGTGACGTCATACCCTCGTCACAATGGTGCGCCAAGATTCTCGCCAGATGGTAAAACATTGGCATTGGTATTGTCGAAAACGGGCAGCCTTCAGGTGTACACACTTGACCTTGCTAGCCGTAAGCTGACTCAAATTACCCGCGGCCGTTCGAATAATACTGAACCATTCTGGCACCCAGATGGCAAGTCTCTTATTTTCACATCGGATCGTGGTGGTAAACCACAGATTTATAATGTAAATTTGTCCAATAATTCGACTTCTCGTATTACTTGGCAAGGTAGCCAAAACTTAGGTGGCCAGATCACTCCTGATGGTCGATTCATGATCATGGTGAATCGCAGCAACTCAGGTTTTAACTTGGCTAAGCAAGATTTGGAAACCGGTGCGGTTCAGGTACTAACAAAAACATTGTTAGATGAGTCTCCAAGTATTGCACCGAATGGAGGTATGGTTATCTATAGCTCTATTTACAACAAAACAAATGTACTATCGATGGTTTCTATCGATGGACGTTTTAAAGCTAGATTACCGGCAACTAACGGACGCGTAAGAGCGCCTGCATGGTCACCGTTCCTCTAGGGAAAATTACATATTCTTTTAGCTATTGATAGTGTTAACTATTGTGGCATTTAACTATCTATAGCACTCTTAGTCGCTGTAGAAACTAAGTTTGATAACGTAAGGAAAAAAAGATGCAACTTAACAAAGTTCTTAAAGGCTTGATGATTGCACTACCAGTGATGGCAGTAACGGCATGTAGCTCAACTGATGAAGCAACATCTGCAACATCTGGTACTGAAAGCAACCAAACAACTTCAGGTTCAGAAGGCAATGTAGACACAACTGTTGTAACGCCAATTGACGCTAACGGTCAACTGTCTGAGCAAGAGCTTAAAGAGCAAGCGCTACGTGAAACTCAAACAATCTACTTCGCATTCGATAACTCTACTATCGCTGGCGATTACGAAGAAATGCTAGCAGCTCACGCAGCATACCTAGTTAAGAACGTTGACATGAACGTTACTATCGAAGGTCACGCTGATGAGCGCGGTACTCCTGAGTACAACATCGCACTTGGCGAGCGTCGTGCACAAGCTGTAGCGAAATACCTACAAGCTCTAGGTGTTCAAGCTGACCAAATCTCTATCGTAAGCTACGGTGAAGAGAAGCCACTTCTTCTAGGTCAATCTGAAGATGTGTACGCTAAAAACCGTCGCGCAGTACTAGTTTACTAATTTTAGTAGACTATATAATTGAGGAATTGCCTCATGTTCAGTAACACAAAGCGAGTCATTTTGCTTTCGTTACTGGCAAGTGCAGCGAACACCGCGTTCGCTGCACCAGCTCCAGTATCCGATCTCAATAGCACCGCAACCAATTCATCATCTTCCTCTCGATCAGCATCTAACGAATCAGATATTGAGCGTTTAGAGCGCCTGCTTCAAAATCGCAATCTCGTTCAGCTTCAAATGCAACAGCAAATCGACGACATGGCACTGGAGATCAGTGAACTTCGTGGTGAGCTGGAACGAAACAGCTACGATATGAAGCAAATGCTAGAGCGTCAGCGTGAACTGTTCATTGAACTGGATCGCGTAAGAGGCGAGGTGAAAGCAGCAGGAACAGCAACGGTAGCAGTGGCGGCGAGCGAAGGCTCTAAAGACGCTTCTGGTACGTTCAGTACTGATGTGGATGAGCAAACTGCTTATCAAAATGCTGTAGATATGATTCTAAAGCAACGAGACTACACGGGTGCTATCGCTGCATTCCAAAAGTTTCAAAAAGACTTCCCAGATTCTACCTTCACACCTAACTCACATTACTGGTTAGGTCAGCTTTATTTCGCTAAGAAGCAAGATAAAGAAGCCGTGAAGAGCTTCGCTGCTGTTGTGTCGTACAAAGACTCAAACAAGCGAGCAGATGCACTGGTTAAGCTTGGTGACATAGCAGCGCGCAACAACAACGCGACGCAAGCTAAGAAATATTACCAACAAGTCGTAACCGAGCACCCAAACAGTGCTTCGGCTAAAGTGGCCAAAACCCACTTATAACCAAAATAGGGGTGCTTAGGCGCCTCTTTTTTATACCTGTTCACTTCCGTTTAGTGTTTACTTCTCTTGCTAGTGATGACAACACATCGCCTTGTTTATGCGTTTTAAGCATTAGCTAGTCACCGCTTGCAACCAATCCTTTTTGATCCCAATCGCTGTCCTGTGTAGAATACTCGGATTCTCGGAAGAAGTTGCGTAGAGCAAGAGCAATGAGTCATATACTAGATAAAATCGATACAGTTTACCCGTTTCCGCCTAAGCCAGTTCCATTGAGCGACGCTCAGAAACAGGCCCACATCGCAAACATCAAAAAACTACTTCAAGAAAAAGATGCAGTTCTAATTGCACACTACTACACCGATCCTGAAATTCAGGCTCTGGCAGAAGAAACTGGTGGTTTCGTTGGCGATTCATTAGAGATGGCTAAGTTCGGTAACCGTCACTCAGCAAGCACTTTGATCATCGCTGGTGTTCGTTTCATGGGTGAGTCTGCAAAGATTCTTACTCCTGAAAAACGCATTTTAATGCCAACACTTGAAGCTGAATGTTCGCTTGATCTTGGCTGCCCAGCTGACAAATTTACAGAATTTTGTGATGCTCACCCTGACCACACTGTGGTTGTATACGCGAACACCTCTGCAGCTGTTAAAGCTCGTGCAGACTGGGTAGTTACGTCGAGCATCGCTTTAGAAATCGTTGAAAGCCTAGACGCTGAAGGCAAACCCATTATTTGGGGGCCAGACCGTCACCTAGGTTCTTACATCGCAAATCAAACTGGCGCTGACATGTTGCTTTGGCAAGGTGAGTGTATCGTTCATGATGAGTTCTCAGCTGATGCTTTGAAGAAAATGAAATCGGTATACCCAGAAGCGGCTATCTTGGTTCACCCAGAATCACCAGCAAGCGTGGTTGAACTGGCTGATGCTGTAGGCTCAACAAGCCAACTGATCAAGAAAGCAAAAGAGCTGCCTCATCCACAGATGATTGTTGCGACAGACAAAGGCATCTTCTTCAAGATGCAGCAATTGGTTCCTGAAAAAGAGCTGATTGAAGCGCCGACAGCGGGTGCTGGTGCAACGTGTCGTAGCTGCGCACACTGTCCTTGGATGGCAATGAACGGCCTTGAAGCGATTGAAAACGCGCTTGAGAATGGTGGTGAGCAACACGAAATCTTCGTTTCTGACGAATTACGCGTGAAGTCTCTTATTCCATTGAACCGCATGCTAGATTTTGCAGAGCAGTTAAATGTGCAGGTAAAAGGTAACGCGTAAGTCGTTCTTTTATCTAACCAATAAAAAAACCAGCCAATAGTGCTGGTTTTTTTGTATCTGCGTATAGGCCGCCAATATCAATCTTGTGGTCATGTATCTTTTTCTGATGATACATCTTGTTGATATCGCGTATTTTTTCTAGCATGTAAGTAAGAGGAAAAGATTAGAGGCTCGAATGATAATCTGGTTACAACTCAAACGCTGGATCAAAGCAAACATCTTTGTTTTGAATGGCAAAAACTTACTGTTCACTTTTCTTGGCTACATCGCTTTATCGTGGTCGATGCTGTATTTGGCGGGTGAAATAGATTTAACCAGTTCGGTTACCGTATTCGCTTACTACTTGGTGGTGACGGCTTCTACGGTTGGTTATGGTGATTTATCACCGACCACGGTAGCGGGGCAGTGGATCGTTATTCTATTTGTGATTCCAGGCGGGTTGAGCCTTTTTGCCGCGTTGCTCGGTAAAGTGGCGACAGAAGGTGTTGAATATTGGCGAGCGGGCTTGCTAGGAAAAAGGAGAGTTAGAGTGGACAACCACATTTTGATGTTGGGGTGGAATGAGCAAAGAACCATTCATCTCATCCGCATGCTACAACACGAAGAAACGGGTAAACGACCAATCGTGCTATGTACGCGTTCAGATATCGAGAACCCGTTACCCGGTGAAATCAATTTCGTCAAAGTAAACAGCTACACCGATGGCAAAGAGATGGAGAAAACGGGCATTGAGTCTGCAAGTTGCATCCTGATTGATAACCCAGAAGACGACATTACGTTATCTGCGGCGCTTTACTGTGCCAACCGAAACCCTAAAGCGCACCTTCTTGTTTACTTTAAAGATGAAGCGCTGAGCGATTTGTTACACAAGCATTGCCCTAACTCAGAATGTATTCCAGCGGTGGGTGCTGAGATGCTAGCAAAGGCTGCGGTAGACCCAGGTTCCAGTGCGCTTCACCAAGAATTATTGAGCTCAACAAGAGGCATGACACAGTATTCAACGTATTTCCCTGAAGACGCTGAGTCTGTCACCGTCGCGCCTATTTTCTCAGTGTTTAAAGAGAAGTATCAAGCAACTCTGATCGCCATTGATACGGGGAGCGGTATTGAACTCAACCCAGAGTTAGATCAAGTGGTCAGCAGTGGCACTAAGCTGTTTTATATTGCTGATGAGCGAATTGATGACTTCGATTGGAAAGGCTTCTAAAGCGACTATTTTATTTCGTCTGAAAACTAAAAAAGGCCTCATAATGAGGCCTTTTGGCTTGTATAAAGCTAACTGTTATTGAGCTTCAGCCAGTGCAATGCCACGCTGCGTTAGTCCGCAAAGCATCACAGGAACAGCGTTAAAGATCTCTTCGAACTGCTCTAGGCCTTCGATGCCTTGCTCTGCAAGCGTAGCAATTGACGTTTCTGGATCGTAAAGCATGCTCAGTGACAGCAGGACACCGCCAACGAGTGCGTTATCTTCGCTCTCTTCAGGCATTAGTGTTTCCCAATCGTCGCGAGCAATCTGCCAGCCTTGAAGTAAGCCTTCACAAAAATCACGAGCGGCAGTGTTCACCACTTCTTCGTCGTCTAATTGACAAGCTTCAGGCCAAACCCAAGTCCCTTCAATCAGTTCAGGGCGGGTTTTATTCCAAAGCTCGATGATAACTTCAATGTAGCTTTCTAGCTGTTCACCATCCGTAAAAGGTGCGACTTCTTCGCCACCCCATAAGAACGGTAGCCACTCATGCGGGGTTAACACATTCGGTGCCGCTGCCATTGCAGTGACAAAGCCCATTGTTTTGTGTTCTGTGATTAGCTTTCCTTCCAACTCTGGAAGCGCAAGAATATCTTGTAAAGTCAAAGTGAGGTACCGTAAAAGGGAACATATTTGCGCTTATAGTACCAATGAACTTGTGCCAATCAAGCTTCAATCTAAAAAGGCTTGATGTCATGGATGATAAACACTAGGTTTAACAGAAAAGAAAACAATAAAAGAATTATGCAGATACGGTCGTCTTTAAAGAAAAAAAGCATGGTAGCGCTTGGATTATACCTTGCGATGTTTATTGCCATTGTCGGTAGTGTGACGTATTACGTCGTAGAATCCCCTGTGCGCGCCAAATTACAACAAAATCTCGACTTGCGTACGCAATTGTTATCCGCATTGATTACAGAGCCACTCAGCAGCTCTCAAGGCTTTGTAGACAGTCTCGTTGGGTTTGCTCAAGCACATCGCAATGGTGATGATGTTATTCCGCTATTTAAGTCCATGTTGGCGGCGAGCGACGATACAATTGTCAGTGCCGGTATTTGGCCTGAACCTTATGCGCTCGATTCTAAAAAGCTTCTCAACAGTTACTTTTTTAATAAAGCCGACGATGGAAGAATCGATCAGATATATTCTTACAACAACCCCAAAAATGCCCCTTATCAAGAAGAGTATTGGTACACCTCTGTCGTCAACAAAAAACAAGGAACGATCTCTTGGAGCGATGTGTATATCGACCCATACACACACGTTCGAATGATTACGGCGTCTTCCCCTTATTATTACGACGGTACTTTTGCCGGTGTTGCCACGGTGGATCTCTCGCTCGAAGAGCTGCTTGGTTTTATCAAGAACCACGCCGAAGAATACAACCTTGGCATTACGCTCAGAGATAAGCTTAACCAAGTGTTGGTTTCGCATAACTTTAATCTCGTTGAAGGCATTTACATCAGTAGCAATCAATTTGGTGATTTCGGCTGGCAAGTGGATGTGGTGAACTCCAAATCACGAGTAGAAGACGAAGTGTTTCGTCAGGTGATGAGCATTGAAGGCGGTATTGTTCCGCTATTGCTACTTTGTGTCATGGCGGGGTATTACTTATTGAACCGTTATTTGATTAGTCCAATCACAAGGATTGCAGCACAGGTTGATAGTTCGAAAGCCGGCGAAATCATTGATGTGGATTACTCGAGTGATGACGAAATCGGCCATTTGATTAAAACCTTCAACGAAAAGACCATTTATCTCGAAGCGGAAAAGGTTAAAGCTCAGGCATCCACCAATGCAAAAACCGCTTTCCTTGCGACCTTGTCACATGAAATTCGCACTCCGATGAATGGGGTATTGGGTACCGCTCAAATCCTATTAAAAACGCCTCTAAATTCTGAACAAGAGAAGCATCTTAAGAGCTTGTATGAGTCCGGCGATCATATGATGACTCTACTCAACGAGATCTTAGACTTCTCGAAGATCGAGCAGGGCAGGTTGGATCTTGATGAAACGCGTTTCCCGCTTGATTCGATCATCGGCAGTATTAACAGTGTTTACTACACATTGTCTTCCGAGAAAGGGCTTCAATTCAAAGTGTACTCTGAGGTGACTTCGGGTCGTTGGTACTTCTCAGATAAAGCTCGCCTTCGCCAAATTTTGTTTAATCTATTGAACAACGCGGTGAAGTTCACCTCCAGAGGCTTTGTTGAGGTGTACCTGAAAGAAGTTGTAGAGGGGAGTGACACCTATCTGAGCATTCGAGTTCGTGATACCGGAATTGGTATTTCTAAAGAAGCTCAGAAGCGTATTTTTAAACCGTTTGAACAAGCGGAGTCTTCGACCACAAGGCGTTTTGGCGGTACTGGCCTTGGCCTCGCGATTGTGAAGAAAATTGCCCAGTTGATGGATGGCAGTATTACCGTCACCAGTGAAGAAGGGATAGGCACGAGTTTTGATGTTCGCTTGAAGATTCAGCCATGTCAGCCAGGAGAAATCGAGAGTTTGCCACATAAGAAGTTGGACTACTCTGGCTTAAAGGTACTGATCGTCGAGGACAACCGAACTAACACGGTGATCATTGAAGCCTTCATGAGCAGTAAAGGCTTTACCTGTAAGAGCGTCGAAAACGGTGAACTTGCGATACAAGCCGTGGTTGCTGAGCGCTTTGATTTGGTGCTCATGGATAACCATATGCCTGTGATGGACGGCGTTGAATCAACCACTGCTATTCGTGCTTTGATAGGCGATGTGTCATCGGTATTGGTGTTTGGTTGTACGGCTGATGTCTTTAAAGAGACTCGTGAGCGTATGTTGGGGGCAGGTGTGGATTATATTATTGCTAAGCCGATTGACGAGCGTGAACTGGATGATGCCTTGTTCCGCTATTCAAATAAGCTTTATCAATACCATGAAGTAAAAGCGGATGAGCTCGAAAGCCAAGACGTAAAACCACACGATTCGAAAAGTAAAAGCGAGTCACTGCCTAAACCTGATCTTCGCAACAAAGATAACACTGAAGAGCTGTTAGTGACGTTGTATGTGGCGCTAGAAGACAACAACCTAGAACTGATTCAATTTGCACTAGAGAGCCTACGTGTCCACGTTGAAGCTATGAACAACGCGGAACTTACTGAACAAGTCGATAAAGCGTTAGAGCAGGTTGCTTTAGGATCACCACCTACACAAGATGTCATTAATATCATTACTGTAAATCTACCTATGGCTTAAATGTTGTTTAATTACGGTAAGTAAATGACGAACTGTCCAATATTTGACCTTGGTTGGATTTTTTGGTGAAAGTGACTGCTTTTAAAGTGGTTTTTGGTTGTTAATTTACAACTTGATTTTTAATTTGGAGTGTATGACTACTAATCTTGTGATTTAATAGCGACATTATCTGGTGAGGTGCAAATGTGCCTTGTTTATATGTTACTAAATCACTAATTAAGCAGTGATATATTTTAGGTTTGTCGTCAATGAAGTCTCGTGGTCCATTTTGTATTCGAAACGCAGCTGCGGATACATTTGCTATGGTCGTTTTCTGTTTTATTTCTGGCATGATCGTAGAAGTGTTTATTTCTGGTATGACGTTTGAGCAATCTCTTGCTTCTCGAACGTTATCTATTCCTATAAACATTGCTATCGCTTGGCCTTATGGCGTTTTTCGTGATTGGTTCTTACGCAATGGTGCAAAACTTTCAGAAAGCTCATTGATGAAAAACTTGTCTGATTTGATGGCATACGTGTTATTCCAGTCTCCAGTGTATGCGGGTATTTTGTTGGCAGTGGGTGCTTCAGGCGACCAGATCGTTACGGCTGTCACCAGTAATGCAGTTATCTCGTGCGGTATGGGCGTACTTTACGGCTACTTCCTCGATATGTGTCGTAAATGGTTTCGAGTTCCTGGCTACTATCAACAAGCTTAAGAAAAGCAACAAGCGTAAGTGCAGCGAAAGAATGAAATTTGGTTTGTTTTTGATCTAATGAGTTAATTTGTAATCGAACAAACCGAAAAAGGCACTTTTTTTGAGAATGCCCCTTGACCAAAGCAAGCAGAATCAATAAAGTAGCGCCTCGTTGAGTGACATGCTCAACACACAATTTGTGGAAGGATGGCTGAGTGGCTTAAGGCGCTCGCCTGGAAAGCGAGTATACGTTTATAGCGTATCTGGGGTTCAAATCCCCATCCTTCCACCACTATTCAAAACCCTAGCAGAAATGCTGGGGTTTTCTCGTTTTAGAGCCTCTATATCCCACCTCATCTGTATACCTCCCTAATATCCGTTCCTTTAATCATTGCTTTATAGTTATAATCTCTATTAATACCGTCGCAGAATTAACCATATTAGATGTTTTTATCATCGATAATCGCTTGATTTTTTTGCCTGAATCTAGATTATTAATAGTACGCAATATTATGAATAATCTAACTATTAGGAACCCATAGCCTCATGACAGAAACCCTAGTTTCTCCAATGCTCTCTTTTACGATCGCGATTTCATTACTGTTTATCGGTAAAGGTTTGATCGAGCGATCTGAAGTATTAAGAAAGTATTCACTGCCAGAGCCTGTGATTGGTGGCTTTGTCTGCGCAGCGACCGTAGCGGCGCTTTACTATATTTTTGAAATCCAAATCACCTTTAGCCTAGATGTCAGAGACTTTTTGCTTCTCTACTTTTTTGCTGGCATCGGGCTCCAAGCGGATATTAAAACACTGATTAAAGGCGGGCGACCGTTGTTCATCCTACTGTGTCTTGCTGCCATTTTTATCGTGTTGCAAAACGTAGTCGGAATGGCAGTCGCTTCTGGCTTTGGAATGGATGCGAAAGCAGGCTTGCTATCTGGGTCTGTTAGCTTGATAGGCGGCGTAGGCACAACGTTAGCTTGGGCGCCAATGTTTGTGGAAGAGTTTGGTATTGCTAACGCGCTCGAACTTGGTGTCGCTTCAAACACGGTTGGTTTAATTGCAGCGTGTGTGATTGGTGGTCCGATTGCGAACTACCTGCTCAATAAACACAAAGTAAGCCCTTCTAATGAAGAAGAGGTTACGGTTGGTGCATTCCAAGAGAGTGAAACAAAAACAGAGCTTAGCCACTACGGCGTTCTGTGGGCGTGGTTGATTCTTAACTTAACACTAATGCTGGGTTACAGCTTGAGTGAAGTTATCGACTCGATGGGCCTAAAACTGCCGTTATTCGTTAGCTGTTTGATCGCAGGTATCCTAATCGGAAACGTTGGTCGCGCACTGTTTAAGAAACGTCGTACACAAGAGAAAATCGCTCAAGGCCGCAAAGGCTTAGCGATGATCTCTGATATTTGTTTAGGCATGTTCTTGACCATGGCATTGATGGGGTTGCGTATCTGGGATCTCGATGGACTGTTTGGCTATATCTCTGTTGTCATGAGTATCCAGATCTTGCTTTCCCTGTTGTTTACTGTGTTTGTCGTTTATTACTTGATGGGAAGAAACTACGATTCTGTGGTGATATGTTCAGGCTTCGGTGGTATCACTCTAGGCTCGACCGCAACAGCAATTGTGAACATGACCGCAGTAACTCATCGATATGGCGCAAGCCCACAAGCATTCATTGTGGTGCCATTAGTGTGTGGTTTCTTTGTTGATTTGATTAATGCGCTAGTGATCAGTTTCTTTGTTGGTCTGTAGCGAAGTGACCGGTTATTGACTGCTTGAGGTTTACATCGGGATAATGACCACAAAGGCGATGACGAAAGTCGTCGCCTTTGTTTTATCGACAGCAAGCTAAAACACGTATATCAGCCTTTGATGTGATGTCTTGAAGTGACTCGGTGCACAAGTTAGTAAGAGCAATTACGATCTTGATAAATTGGGATATATGTTCGCAGCAAATTTGTGAGACGCTTGATTAAGTGTCAGTTGAATTACAAGGAAGTTGAATGCACCACTTTAATATCCGTGCTCTCGAGTACTTAAACGCGTTATCAAAATACAGGTCGTTACGTAAGGCATCTAAGATGATGAACGTTGACCCTGCCGCGATGAGTCGGATGTTGACACAGTTAGAAGCGCAAGCGGAAATGAAAGTATGGGAGCGCAACAACCGCCAATCACTGTTAACCGAAGCGGGTAATGAACTGCTGAATTACTACCGTTCCATTGTTCGTGGAGAGGCCGCTGTGCTTGCTCGACTAACTAAGCTTAAAAACCTCAAGGGCGGTAATGTTAGCATCGCGATTGGAGAAGGATTTATTACTAACTTGGTCTCTAAACCGATGCAAACCTTCATGGCTCGATACCCTGATATCAATTTATCGATTGAAATTGCAGGTGCATTGGATGCCGTGAAAATGTTAGAAGATCAACAGATAGATTTCGCGATCACCTATGCGTCTGCACCTCATCCTAAACTGCATTCACACGTCGAGCGTAGTCATCCGCTCGAATTGATTGCTCCGAAGGGGCACTTCCTTACGATGAAAGATGCACCAGTGGTAATGCAAGATATTCAAGACGCTTCTCTCGCCTTGATCGATAACTCGACCGGTATGGGGAGGCTAGTAAAGCAGGCTGAACAAATTTCCCATCTTACCTTGCAGCCAAAACTTCAAACTAACTCAGTCACGGCACTGACTAACTTCGTTTCAGCAGGGTTGGGCGTCACCTTTATGCCTAAGCTCACTGTGATCGATGAAATAAAGTCAGGGCAGATTGAAGTGGTTGCGACCGAGTTGGAGATGCTATCGAAGGCGACGGTTAAGGTTCAATCTTTGAAAGGCCGTGCACTTACGCTACAAGCCGAAACCTTGTTGGATTTCTTACTCGAGAACGCCACTTTCTTAAGCCATGACGCTTATAATATCTAGGCTTAGTTGATTTACTTAGCGACTCCTACCTAAGCTTTCAAATACCGCCAATATCACACTTTCAAACTGCCGAATTCGTTTTTAAGTCGAATTGAGTTTTTGTCAACGCTCTCTCTATTGTTAAGTCAACACGTGCGGAATAAGTTACAAACCATTAACGAAACGAGTTTTACACTGACAGTTGTGTTCGGCTGGTTTTGGCTTTGTCGGGCATTAGGGGAAGAGAATGGAAGTAATTGTAATTGGCAGCGGTGTGATTGGCTTGACCAGTGCTTGGTATCTGGCGAAAGAGGGCCACTCGGTGACGGTTATCGATCGTCAAGATAGCAGTGGCAAAGAAACCAGTTTTGCGAATGCCGGGCAAATTTCTTACGGTTATTCATCACCATGGGCGGCACCGGGCATCCCTTTGAAAGCGATGAAATGGCTTACCCAAGAACATGCGCCACTTAAAGTGAAGCCTTCTCTTTCTCCAGAGTTAATGTCTTGGGCGACTAAGATGCTCGCCAACTGTAATGAAGCCAAGTACGCACAGAATAAATCGCGGATGTTACGAGTCGCTAACTACAGCCGAGATTGCCTGACTCATCTAAGAATCAGTGAAGATTTGGCTTATGAGGGCCGGCAGAAAGGCACCTTGCAAGTATTCAGAAGCGAAAAACAATTGGACGCTATTCAGCAGGATATGAAGCTATTAACAGAGAGTGGAATCGAACACTCGCTGTTTGATGTTGAACAGTGTCTGTCAGTGGAGTCTGGTTTAGCAGACGTTAAAGACAAGCTGGTGGGCGGCCTATATTTACCACACGATGAAACCGGTGATTGTCATCAGTTCTGTTTAACCTTGACCGAAAAAGCCAAGCAACTCGGCGTTCAGTTCGTGTTTAATACCGAAGTGGTTAGGCTCAATCATCAGAATCAAACCATTGAGAGTATTACAACGACTCAAGGCGAGTTCAAAGCGGATGCTTACGTGGTCGCTTCAGGAAGCTATTCTCGAGAACTGTTGAAGCAAGTCGATTTGTCGATCCCGGTTTATCCAGTGAAAGGCTATTCGCTAACACTGCCGATCGTGAATGCAGATAAGTCACCAACCTCGACTGTGATGGATGAAACTTACAAGGTAGCGATGACGCGATTTGATGATCGTATTCGCATTGCAGGGACGGCAGAACTTGCGGGGTTTAATTACCTTATCCCTGAAAAACGCAAAGCCACGATTGATATGGTGATTAAAGATCTTTTCCCACAAGCGGGTGACTTTTCTAAGGCTGAATACTGGACTGGGTTAAGACCAATGACGCCGGATGGTACGCCTATTATCGGTAAGACGCCTATCAAGAACCTATTTACAAATACTGGACATGGGACATTAGGTTGGACAATGGCATGTGGCTCAGGAAAGATCTTGGCAAGCGTGGTCAGTGGCTCTGCTAGTGATATAAAAACTGATGACTTGAGTATCCACCGCTATATGTAAAAGCAAGCCGTTAGTTATCTTGCCTATGGTTTGATGATATCGACATTAGGAGCATGAAGCGGATGCACCTAATGTTGTAAATCTAGGTGCATGGCTTTAAGTCTCCTCTATTTATAATCACGAGATGACTTGAGACTTAAATGATCTTAGCTCTGGCGGTAGCTCCTTATTTACGAGGTTAATAGCTTTGCGATGTTCTAATCCAATGGATCTCACTACGTCCCCGAAATGTTGGTTAAACAATAGCTCGAAATCACCACTGAGTTTGTAGTCTTGCAGTTTGTCCTCAAGTAATTGAGCCAGTTGAGCCTTGTCTGGGTGGACATAGAAGACCAGAGGAAGAGGGTAATAAAGCATAATACTTTTTTCTATGACTAACCCATCCAGGGAATAGGTATGTTCTTGGTATATGCTTTCAACTTCATTGGCTCCGAGTGACACATAATCACATTTTTTATCTGAGAGAAGTTTCAGAATCTCTGGTAACGTTCCTTGCTCTAGTACTCGATATCCATTTGCTCTAAACAGCTCAACATCAGCCCATGTCGCAGGAATTCCAGCGATAAGTGATTTCAGTTTATTGCTGTTGATATTATGGAATGTGGGTTGATCTTGTTCCCTAATTATCAGGATACGGTGTCCTAATAAGCCTTTACAAATTGGAGAGTTGAGTTTGATTGCAGGCTTATCAGCAAATTTACGGTTTCCCGCCACCGTGACGAGTACATCATAATTCTTGCGGAATATATTTCCTTCATCCTCAGCTCTTGGAAAGTCTGTATTATCGCTGTGAACGACAATAGGTTCGTTCGGATCCCAATTCAACAAGCTATGAATTAGCTCCAACTCATAGTGCTGTCTTTTACCTGATTTATTGCCATTCCAAAAGTTAAACATAGTTGTCCTAAGGGGGAACTTACATTTTATGACTGGTATGCTGACATAGGTTTAGCGTCCAAGAAAGCGCTTTCTTTTGTTTTTGAGAGAATCATACATAGATACAGTCTATGTATGTTGAGAATCGCGACGGAAAGGCTATTTTAAAGAAAGCACATAAGTTCATTGATGGGTTAGAGGTTCGACGATTAGGAAAGACCATGGGGGTACCATTAGTGAATTTTAAATTATTGTTTTTAAATTGTTTTTCGTGTTAGTGAACAATTAATGTGACGAATGGCACTATTGTGTATTTCTATTCTCAATCTATTCTCAATTTGTGATCTATGGTTCGTTTCACCGAAATGTAAGTTGAAGAATCATTCTATCGGCTTATTATCCACCTAAAGAAAGCGGTTTCTTGATGCGAGTTGCCGATAGTGAATACGAAAACACCCCCTTTTTTAAAGTTAAAAGAAAGCGCTTTCTTTCTGGTTATTATCATTAAAAGGACAACGTGATGCACAAAAAGACATTGATTGCTTCGCTCGCCATTGGAGCTTTATTCGGAGCCTCTGTACAAGCAGATGAAGTTAAGCAGGGTGGCACACTAACGGTGCCAATTATCAATACTGGCTTTGTTGAAAACTTTAACCCTTATACAACTAAAGACTTGCTGCATGGGGTAATGTTTGAGCCATTGGTCGTATTCAACAACATGACAGGTGATGTTGATTATCGCCTGGCTGAGTCGGTTGAGTATTCAACTGACCTGAAAACATTGACGCTTAAGTTACGAGAGAATTTGAAGTGGTCTGATGGTTCAAAGTTAACTGCAGACGACGTTGTTTTTAGCTTTATGTTGACTAAAGAGGCACCAGCTTTTGACCAGAAAGGTATTTGGTCTTCAGGTAATTTAAAAGAAATCAAATCTATTGACGCGCGAACCGTCGTGTTTGAGCTGACGGAAGCGGATTCTACATTTGCTTGGAACTTAGAGCGTTACCATATTGTACCAAAGCATATTTGGTCGAAAGTTGAAGAGCTGACAACGTTTACCAACCTTAACCCGGTAGGTAGTGGCCCAATGACGACGGTTAAATACATTAAACCGCAACAGATGGAGCTGTGCCGAAACCCAAATTACTATTTAGAAAATAGACCTTATTTAGATTGCATCAACTTCCGTTCTTACAATGACAACTCTCAGATCCAACCTGCCTTAATCAAAGGTGAGATTGATTGGGGTTCAAATTTTATTGCTGACGTTGAGTCAACATTTGTCGATATGGATAAAGAAAATAACCATTTTTGGTATCCAGCGAATGATGCTATCCACCTTTACGTAAATACCAAAGAAGCGCCATTTGATGACCTAAGAGTACGACAAGCACTTTCTATGGCTCTTGATCGTGAAACCATCGTTGATATTGCTGCTTACGGTTATCCGACCGCAAACTTCAATGCTGGTGGCATCGGTGAGCTATACGAAACGCACATTGATAAAAATGTATCTAAGAAATATGGTTATCTAACTAAGTACGATGTTGAAAGAGCAAACGCTTTACTTGATGAAGCGGGCTTAGTTGACAAAAACGGTGATGGATTCCGCGACAAAGCAAACGGGGAAACGGTTGAGTTTGATATCGAGGTTGTAAACGGTTGGACCGACTGGATCCAAGTGGTTCAGATGGTATCTGAATACTTTGAAGAAGTGGGTGTGAAAGCAAACGTTAAGACTGTGGATTGGGCGGTATATGACAGCAATTTGAAAGAAAGCAAATATACCATGTCAATTAACTGGTCAATGGTCGCGACAAATCCAATCTTGGCGTACCAAGAGTACTTCTCAACGTCTCGAATCGGAAAAACTTGGCATGCTGGTCACGGTGTTAATTCACCAGAAATCGACGCATTGATCGACAGCTTCGGCAAAATTGGTGATGCAGAGCAGCAAGAGAAAGTGTTGAGTGAACTTCAGGAATTTACGGCTGAAAACCTTCCCTTTATCCCTCTATTTTCTAACCCAACTTGGTTCCAATACAGTACTAAACATATTGTTGGTTGGCCAAGTGAAAAAGACCCATACGTACAGCCAGTATGGTACGACGGTGGTAAGAGAGTAATAATTCTCAACAATCTACACCTTAAGTAAGTTATTTTTGAGAGGGCTACAGCTTAGGTTGTAGCCCCTAGGTTAAAAGATTTTTATGTCGTTTTTAATTCGCCGATTTGGCTTCTATTTTACCGCTTTCTTAATCGCTATCTCGTTTAATTTCATGTTGCCTCGCCTAATGCCAGGAGATCCTGTTGATGCTCTTTTCGCTGCAGCTCAAGGTCGAATGGATCCTGCTCAAATGGATGCTGTTCGTGAAATGTACGGTTTTGTTGATGGCAATGTTTTCGAACAATACTTCGCGTATATGAAAAGCGTATTCACTCTTGATCTGGGACCTTCAGTGCTTATGTTTCCTGTAAGTGTTTCAGATGTCCTTGCTATGGCACTGCCGTGGACTATGTTCCTAGCGCTTGGTTCGCTGATTGTTGCTCTTATCATTGGTGTCAGTATTGGTACGTATGCATCGTATCGACGTGAAGGGCTATTTGGACAAATTGTTCCGCCAGTTTTGGCATTTATTAGTAACTTCCCGTACATCGTGACCGCGTTACTGTTGTTCTATTTCTTCGGTTTAAAACTCGAACTATTACCTTTGGCATACACTTATGACCCATCGCTAGAGCCAGGTTTTACATGGGAGTTTATTTCTAGTGTGGCTAAACACGCTGTGTTGCCTATGGGCTCTATGGTCCTGGTTGGGATCGCAACATGGGTCTTCAATATGCGTAATGCGATGATCAATGTGTTGGGTGAAGATTACGTAACGATGGCTGAGGCCAAAGGCTTGAGTAGTTATCGTGTTATGTCTCGCTATGCTGGTCGAAATGCCATCCTTCCTGTTGCGACCGCTATTGCAATGGCAATCGGATTCTCATTCGCAGGCTCAATCATGACCGAAGTGGTTTTTAACTACCAAGGCTTGGGGAACATCCTTCTTAAAGGCATAGTTGCTCGTGATTACCCACTTATCCAAGCCATTCTTCTTATCTTGGTGACAGCGGTACTGACCGCTAACTTTATTGCCGACCTTCTATATGTCTGGCTTGACCCTAGAATCTCGAACTGAGGCGTATGATGGATAATTTAATGGATACTCAAAAAACCGCTAACCAGCCGAATATGCCAGTACGTGAGCCAAAATGGTCGTGGAAAAACGTAAAGAAAACTCTCGGTAAAGCTTACGCATTTTTCTACGGTAACCCTCCAGCCATTGTAGGTACTTTTTTACTTACGATTGTCTTAGCTGGGGCGTTATTTGCGCCTGTATTATCGACTCATAATCCAGAAAAGCGCGTAGCACGTCCACATATTGCACCAAGTTCTGAGCATATTATGGGCACTACTCGTAGCGGGCGTGATGTATATAGCCAGGTTCTATTTGGAGCAAGAAAGTCGCTTACTGTTGCGATCTCTGCGGGCGTAATCGCGATGACAATAGCAGTGCTCGTCGGGGTTTCATCTGGTTACTTTGGTGGAAAAGTCGATGAACGCTTGAACTTCGTTACTAACGTATTTCTTGTGTTTCCACAGTTGCCCTTGCTGATTGTTCTCGCCGCATTCTTAGGGCAGGTCGGTTCGCTGGTTATTACCGTGTTGTTAGGAATAACCTCCTGGCCTTGGGGAGCTAGGGTGATTCGTGCACAGACCATGGCAATTAGAAGCAAAGAATTCATCATTTCTGCAGAAGTTATGGGTGAATCAAAAATCCGCATTATTTTAGTAGAGATCTTACCAAACTTAGTTTCGATTGTTTTTGGCGGGTTCCTAGGCACGGTTATCTACGCAATGGGCTCTGAAGCTGGTCTAGGTATTTTAGGTTTAGGTGATGCAACAGAAGTGAGTTGGGGCTCTATGCTGTATTGGGCACAGACCTCTTCATCGTTATATACCGGAGCGTGGTGGGAAATGCTGGTTCCTGCATTGGCGTTAGCGATTACTGGTGGTGGACTCGCATTGATTAACATGTCAATTGACCAAGTGAGCAACCCTAAATTACGTACGGGCCCACACATCAAACTGTGGCACAAACTTAAAAAAGAAGCAGATAAACGCCGAGGCCTATAATGAGCAATCTATTAGAAATTAATAACCTGTGTGTTGATTACGTTTCTCCTAATGGCGTAGCAAGAGCCGTTAATGACGTTAGTATTTCCATTGCGCCCGGTGAAACGCTCGGTATTGCCGGTGAGTCTGGTTGCGGTAAAAGTACATTGGCTTTTGCTATATCACGCCTACACAAAGCACCAGCGCTTATCTCTGAGGGTGAAATACTCTACAAAGGGCAGGATGTTTTAAAGATGAATAACAAGCAGTTACGTGACTTCCGTTGGAATGACGTTTCTATTGTTTTTCAAAGCGCAATGAACTCACTTAACCCTGTCATTACCATCGGTGAGCAGCTAACGGACGTTATTCTAGCGCACAGAAAAATACCTTATAAACAGGCTCACGATCGTGCGGTCGAGCTGTTAGGAACGGTTGGGATTCATGGCGACAGAATGTCGAGCTTTCCCCATCAACTGAGTGGAGGTATGCGTCAGCGAGTTGTTATTGCGATTGCTTTGGCGCTGGAACCTAAACTGATCATCATGGACGAGCCAACAACGGCACTTGATGTAGTGGTTGAACGTGAAATCTTGAATGAACTGTATGAGCTTAAGAGTAAGTTTGGCTTCTCTATTCTGTTTATTAGTCACGACTTAAGCCTCATGGGCGAAATTGCTGATCGAATTGGCGTGATGTATGCGGGTAACCTTATTGAATTAGGTGATGCGAAAACGGTATTTAGTGAACCTAAGCATCCTTATACAAAAGGGCTTATCTCTTCATTCCCGACTATTCATGGGCCAAAAGAACGTCTCTACGGGATCCCTGGGAATCCTGTCAACCTTTTGGATACACCTCAAGGATGTAACTTCCAAGAGCGATGTGGCGAATGCATTTCAATGTGCATTAAAAGTGAGCCTCGTTTGGGCGCTATTGCGACTGGGCATCACGTATCTTGTCACCTAGTTTGAGCGAAAGATTATGAATACTTTAAAGAACGTTGATAAAAGCGAAGTTATCTTATCAGTTAAGAATTTGGTAAAAGATTTCCCACTTGGCCAGTCAGTCAAAAGCAATATGATGCGAGCCGTAAATGATGTTTCATTTGATCTTCGTAAAGGAGAAGCATTAGCGATTGTTGGCGAATCTGGCTCAGGGAAAAGCACAGGAGCTCGAATTCTTACCCGAATTTACGATAAGACGGCTGGAGATATCGAATTCAAAGGTGAGCCTCTGTCTGATTATATTGAAAAATATGGTGAGCTTGAATATGCACGCCAAGTGCAAATGATTTTTCAAGACCCGTTTGGCTCGTTGAATCCTGTACATACGATTTACCACCATATTGCGCGACCATTACTTATCCATAAACGAGCAGAAAAAGAAGCGATTCCGAACCTCGTTTATGAATTGCTTGAAATGGTTGGGCTTACACCAGTTAAAGAGACCGCAGAGAAGTACCCCCATGAACTAAGTGGTGGACAACGACAGCGTGTCGCAATTGCACGCGCAATTGCTGTTAGCCCTGAAGTTATCCTAGCTGATGAACCTATCTCTATGCTTGATGTGTCTGTGCGGTTAGGAATCTTAAACCTAATGGCTGACTTGAAGGATAAGCATGGTATTTCGTTCATGTACATCACTCATGACATTGCGACAGCGCGTTATTTTGCTGAGAAAACGGCGGTGATGTATGTAGGACATATGGTCGAATGGGGCAATAGCGACAACGTCACTCAGAACCCACAACATCCGTATTCTCAGTTGTTGTTGTCAGCAGTGCCAGAAGTCGGTAAATCGGGCAAGCGTGACATGAACGTGAAAAAAGGCGATATCCCTTCTTGGAAGCCAAGTAGCGTAGGTTGCCCGTTCGCAAGCCGTTGTATGAAAGCCGATAAACTTTGCACGCAATCAATACCAGAACCGACTCAAATTGCAGAAGAGCATTTTGCTCGTTGTCATCATTTGTAAACTTTAAATCCTTTTTGAAACGCAAAAGAAAGCGCTTTCAAAGTTTAAGTGTAAGAATTTTTTGGAATTTTGATATGAAACAAGACTACAACTCAACACCAGAGGTCGATGGCAAGTTCGTTGATTTAGATGGTGAGCGTTACTACCAAATCTCTAATGTTGACCAAATGACGCCATTCTTTATTAGCGTTGTATCGTCGAGCGATCACTGGTTATTTATTTCATCAACAGGCAGCCTTTCAGCTGGACGCATTCGTCCGGAAAATGCGCTTTTTCCTTACAAGTCTGTTGACCATATTCATGAAAATGCGGAAAACACCGGCTCAAAATCCATCTTCCGTATTGAACATGGCGACAAGGTTGTACTTTGGGAACCGTTTAATACATTCCATGATGGTATTTTTGATGTTGAACGCAATCTTTATAAAAATACGATTGGAGACAAGATTGTATTTGAAGAGATAAACCATACTTTGCAACTACAGTTCCAATACAGCTGGAATACGAGTGAAAAATACGGCTTTATTCGTCGTTCAAAACTGACCAACCTCGCGAGCTTTGAGCGTAAAGTCGAAGCACTAGATGGCTTACAAAATATACTTCCTTCAGGCGCTCCGTTATCAGCTCTTCAAACAAGAAGTGCATTAGTTGATGCGTACAAGTGGAATGAACAAGTTGATGGTAGTTCATTAGCTCTGTTCAGCATGTACGCGAAATTGAGCGATAGAGCCGACCCTGCTGAATCTTTGCTAGCGACGACAGTCTTCAGCTTAGAAACGGAAAGCAGCCAAATTTTATTGACGAGTGCTCAAGTTAATGCGTTCAGAAAAGGTCGAGCGGTTAAAAGTGAACCTTTAACGAAAGGGGTTAGAGGGAGCTATTTAGTTCATAAGTCTCTGACGCTGCGAGCACATCAAACCAAAGTTTGGTCGATTGTCGCTGATATAGACAAGACTCATTCCGATATCTGTCAGCTTCAATCTGAGCTCTCTGTTCCTGCTAACCTAGCACTAGCTTTAGAAAAGAGCGTTGCAGATAATCAAGATGAATTGATCACATTAATGTCTGGCGCGGATGCGTGGCAAATAACAGCTGAAGAAAATACCAGCGTTCACCATTATGCCAATGTGTTGTTCAATAACATGCGTGGTGGCGTGTTTGAAAACGGCTATATGTTAGAAAAGGTTGACGTAGTTAAAACTATGGAAAAGGCCAACTCTCAGGTAGCTGGCCGCCATCAAGACTTTTTTGATCAGTTAGGGGATGTTTTCAGCCATTCTGAATTAGTTTCGCGCGCTAAAGCGACAGGGGATTCTCAATTAGTTCGATTGAGCTACGAGTATCTACCGCTTACTTTTGGACGTCGTCATGGTGACCCTAGTCGCCCTTGGAACCACTATGAGATTAAGCTTAAAGATGAAAATGGCGAACGCTTACTTTCTTATCAAGGCAACTGGCGTGATATTTTCCAAAACTGGGAAGCGATGGCTCTTAGTTATCCAGGGTTCATCAAATCATTCATCTCTAAGTTTGTTAATGCTTCAACGGTGGATGGTTACAATCCGTATCGAATTACTAAAGATGGTGTAGATTGGGAGCTGTTAGAGGCGGATGATCCTTGGAGTAACATTGGTTACTGGGGCGATCATCAAATCATTTATCTATTAAAATTCCTTGAGTTAGCAGACAAATTTGAGCAAAGCGATCTTATCGAATTACTAGAGAGTGACATTTTTAGTTATGCCAACGTGCCTTACGAGCTTTGTGGAGTTCAAGGCCTCTTTGATAACCCTAAAGATACCGTAGAGTTCAACCAAGACTTGCAGGAATTGACAGAGCAACGTGTAAAGAGCTTAGGCAGTGACGGTCGCTTGTTGATGACGGGTGACCAAGAAGTTTATATGGTCAACTTAATGGAGAAGATACTCGTCCCTTTATTGGCGAAATTGAGTAACTTAGTGCTTGATGGTGGTATTTGGCTCAATACACAACGTCCAGAATGGAATGATGCAAACAACGCTATCGTTGGCAACGGCCTCTCAATGGTAACCTTGTACTACATGCGTCGCTATGTTGCCTTTATGCAGCGCCTGTTAGAGAAGTCACCATCGTCATACAGTATTTCCAAAGAAGTGTTTGAGTGGATGTCTTCTGTTACACAGATCGTTTCAGAGGCAAATACAGAGATTCGTCAAGATACGGTCACTCGTCAAACGCGTAAAGCAATGCTGACTAAGCTGGCTAAATCCGCTGCTAATTATCGTGAGCGCGTGTACCGAGTAAATGGATTCTCAGGGAAAACGAAAGTTGAGAAAGAAGCGATTGTTCAATTGATGGGCGCGAGCTTAAAAGTCCTAGATTCTACGATTGCAAACAACTTGCGTGAAGACGGTTTGTACAATGCGTATAACATCTTGAGTTGTTCTGGTGAGAGCTTAATGGTTGAAGAGCTTTACCCTATGCTAGAAGGGCAAGTTGCAGTATTGAGCTCGGGTCTATTATCATCTAAACAAGCGGTTGAGTTGTTGGATAAATTGTTTGCCAGTGACATGTATCGTGCTGATCAAAATAGCTTCATGCTTTACCCTGACCGTGAGCTGGCTTCTTTTATGGACAAAAACTGTTTAGACGCTAAAGACATTGACCAGAGCAAATTGTTAAGCATGATGGTTGTTGCCAAAGATAACCGATTAGTAAACCAAGACAGCAAAGGTTCTTACCACTTCAATTCAAGCTTTGAAAACAAAGGTTTCCTTCAGGCTGCGATTGATGAAATTAAAGCCGATTACCCGTCAATTAGTGATGATGAATTTTGTCATGTATCTAGTTTGTATGAGCGTGTATTCAACCATAAAGCCTTTACTGGGCGTTCGGGAACCATGTTTGGTTATGAAGGTTTAGGTTGTATCTATTGGCATATGGTTTCTAAGTTGCTGCTAGCTGTGCAAGAAAACTATCAGCATGCTTGGAGTATGGACTCTAATAGCCAGGAAACTCTTAAATTAGCGGATTACTATTACAAAGTGAGAGCTGGTATTGGTTTCAACAAAACGCCGGAAAACTACGGTGCGTTTCCGACGGATCCGTATTCTCATACGCCAAAGCACTCTGGAGCACAGCAGCCAGGGATGACAGGGCAAGTTAAGGAAGAAGTGATTACTCGTTTTGGAGAGCTAGGTCTAGAGGTCGTTGATGGCACAATTGTAATTAACCCTTCACTTCTTAGTCCTAAAGAGTTCTTACAAAAAGCGGCGACTTTTGACTGCCAAAATATTGAAGGACAAATGCAGAGCTTTATTGTTCAGGCTGGGCAACTGGCTTTTACTTACTGTCAGGTACCGTTTATTTACCAACTCAATGATGAGCCAACACAGGGTATTGAAGTTCAGTTTAAAGACGGAACAAGTGAGGCATTTGCATCGTTAACGCTAAACCATGAAATGGCTTCACAGCTCTTTTCTCGTAGTGGTCTTATTGAGAAAGTCGTTGTCGTGTTGTCAAAGCACCAGTTACTCTAATTCTAATTTAAAGTGAAATAAAAAGGCTCTAAGTGAATACTTAGAGCCTTTCTTTTAAGTGTAAAAAATGGGGTGCTTGATATACAAAAATCAAAGCTTAGCCACGGACTCTCTTACAATCAATGTCGGGGTTAGTTTGTGCTTCAATGGGTAGTCGCGTTTATTAATTAACGATAAAACACCTTTTGCAGCTTCTTCTCCCATCTCATGAACTGGAAAGTCGACCGTCGATAAGCGAGGACGAATATGCTGGCTATGAGTATCGTTATCGAAGCCTACGACTGAAAGGTCTCGCCCAATAATGAGGTTTCGCTCTGCTGCTACGTCATATACAGCAAGCGCGATGTTGTCATTTTGACAGAAAATCGCGGTGATCTCAGGGTCTCGGTCTAACAAGCGTCGCGCAGTTTCGTGGTTGCCTTGATGATCAAAGCGTCCCTCTACAAACAGCCCTGCGTCGTATTCGATACCGAACTCTAACAAGGCATTTCGATATCCTTGAAAGCGATCTCTACTATCAACTTTACTCAACTGGCCTGTGATACAAGCGACTTTTTTATGCCCATTTTCAAGTAAGTGCTTCGTTGCAAGGTAGCCACCAAGCTCATTATCAATGTAAATACAGCGATCAGAAATCTCAGGAATAAAACGGTTGAGAACAATCATTGTTTCACTGTCTTTCGCGATTTTGATCAGTTCGTCATCACTGAGCTTGTCTGAGTGAACAATGAGGCCATCCACAAGTTTAGATTGCAAAAACTGGATAGAATCGAGCTCTTTGGTTCGTGATTCCTGGCCACTTGTAACGATTAAGTGAATATTATTTTGGCGAACGGTATCTTCGGCTGTATGCATTAATGGTCCATAGAAAGGCCCATCAAGCGAACCAACTAGCATGCCAATGCTATTTGAACGACTGGAGGCTAGAGCTTGTGCAAACGCATTAGGCTTGTAGCCCAGTTGCTCAATAGCTTTGAATACTTTTTCGCGATTGGCTTCCTTTACCGTAGGGTGACCATTTAATGCTCGTGAGACGGTTGATTGAGAAACTTGAGCAAGTTCAGATACTTCTTTAATGGTGATCAATGGTAGTGGCCTTATCTCTACAAGGAGTGAACTAAGCTATATTACCTTCGTGATCAATAAGAGCCTAGTAATCCAATGATTAATATTTAAAAACTCTGAACTGCTTAACGCTAAATTTGAAGGTCAAGCATACAAAGTAAGGTAACGAATATTTTCATATACTCGATTAAATATCAAGCAAGCGCTTTCTTTGTTGTTGTAGTGAAAGTGAATCTGTTTTTCTGATCTTAGTTATGAACTAGATAAAATAGAAGTCTGAGAATAAAGGGCTACTAGGGCGTTATCGCAGATAATCGGGTTATGAAAATTCTTGGGAATCTATATAAACCGCAATGAACTTTAGCAAAATGTGAAACCCAACAAGAAAGCGCTTTCTTAAAGTGAGCGTTGTCTCTTTTTTGAACTATGCACTTTTATATACTCATTTTGAAAAAGTCGTGCATGGCATATTCATATTAGATCCATGCTCGCGGAGTTATTCACTAATCGACTTTCTTTTATGGGTGCCGACATTACGTGTCGCCTGCATTGAAAGTCGTGATACAAGGAGTTGTAATGCAACATCTAACCAATCAGGTAAAGATATTAACGTCTTTTATTTCTGCCGCTTTGATGTCTGGCTGCACGGCGATAGAGCTGCCGGTATCCGAAAGTCCGGACTTAGCTCAAACTGAAAAACCGATCGTGCTATCCCATGCTCCAGTTACTTTAAGTCCAGACTGGCTATTGGTATGGGAAGACCAGTTTGAAGGCGAGCAAATAAATAAACGTAATTGGTCATTAGAAGTGAACTGTTGGGGGGGCGGGAACAATGAACAACAGTGCTACACGGATGATCCCAATAACGCATTTGTTAAAGATGGCTTTTTACACATTGTCGCGCTGAAGCAAAGTCATACTGGGCCTGACAATGCTGAAGGTACGATTGGCGGAGCAACTAAGACACTCCCTTATACTTCTGCGAGGCTTAGCACAAAAGACAAGCGTGACACCAAATATGGCCGTTATGAAATCAGAGCAAAGTTACCTGGTGGACAAGGTTCATGGCCCGCAATTTGGATGCTGCCAACCGACAATAAATATGGCACATGGGCAGCTTCTGGCGAAATCGATATTATGGAAGCGGTTAACCTAAACACACTTTCAGATGCGGCGGGAGTGAAAAATGATGATCTAGAGAGCCGAGTCTACGGGACGTTACATTACGGACGAAATTGGCCAGACAATGTTTATAAAGGGCAGGCCGCGACATTGCCAAATGGTGTGAACCCTACTGAGGGCTTCCATACATACGCGATTGAGTGGGAAGAAGGTGAAATTCGTTGGTATGTAGACAATATTCATTACGCGACTCAAACTCAAGAGGGCTGGTACAGCCAATATGAAGCGGAAGAAGGGGAACTCATTAATGCGAGTGGAGCAGCTCCGTTTGATGAAAAGTTTCATTTGTTATTGAACTTGGCTGTCGGTGGAGCGTGGTCAGCAAACGCAAATGATAAAGGCATCGACGAAGGTTTGTTTCCGAAAACAATGCTAGTTGATTCAGTAAAGGTATACCGTTGTAAGGTTGATCGTTGGAAAGGAAAAGGGTGTGCAAGTCGCTCTGAACATGCAATACAAGTAATAGGGCACGAAGCTCCAGAGATCTTAGCAACCGATGATAGTTATGCTGATGGACCAACGTTGGAGATTTTTACCGAAACTCTTAACGCAAGCTTGGCTTATGCAAGTTATGACCCATTGGATATTGTTGACTATCAAGAAGTGAGCGAACCAGATCGTGGAACAGTGCTACAAGTGAATAAGAATGAAGGATCAGGAAATATCTATTTTCGTTCTCCTGTAACGGATGTGACACATTGGCAAGAAACGGGTGAACTGGTCTTTGATTTGAAAGTTGAGAGTATGGCCGACGGGGTTGAACTACTGGTTAAGATGGACAGTGGCTGGCCGAAAACAAGTGACTATACCGTGCCGCTATCAGCAATGAATGAATGGAAGACGGTACGTATTCCAATAGCTGACATTTTAAAGAGAGACAACCGTTTTGCTGGTGGGAATCAGGCTGATCCAACAATGATCACTAACCTTTTAGTGTTTGAGCCTCAAGGAAAAATGAGTTTTAAATTAGACAATATGCGATTTGAAAAGTAAGCCTTTTAACTAAGGGGTTTGAATAAAAGTCTGAATATAAAGGGAACATACAATGTATGTTCCCTTTTTTATTTTGACGATTATTTGAGGAAGGCAATCGACGATGTATTCCGAAACAGGTTCTGAGTGATTGAACGGAGCAATTCGTCCTTAATATGTAAACAGTGACATTTTTCTTGGTTCCATGATTGTTCAAACAAAATACTTAACATCTTTATTTTTGTGACTCACGCATAAGAAAGCGCTTTCTTTGGTGGGGTTGATCACGGTTTATATTCACGAGATCGATTTATACTCTTTCCATACCAACTGAGCGGTTAGAGCCAATAAGATTAAGAGTGCATAGTGAATGTGGGCTTAGATTTGATCTTCTTTAAATCTGTTCGATTGGTTTTTTTAAGAAAAACAAAGAAAGCGCTTTCTTTTTGAAAGTATAATTTGGAACATGGAGTTATTATGAAACTTTCTAAGCTTACCCTTGCTTGTTTAGTCGCTACTGCTGGCTTGTCTACTGTACCTGCTGTACATGCCGAAAAATCGGATGGATTTGAATTTCACGGTTATTTCCGTGCTGGTGTTCTATTCAGTGAAAATGATGATTTTAAACGAGCAAAGTTCCCAGCATCTAAAGAGCGTTTAGGTCGATTGGGTGTTGAGTCGGATAGCCACTTTGAAGTTGCACTGCAGAAAAATTTTGAGAATGACGGTGGTCAGAAAATTCGAATCAAAACACGAGCAGCAGCCAACAATGCGGAATATGCAACCAACCAACTTGGTGCCAATGCCGATGCAACCAACAGCGAAATTGGTATGGCAGAAACTTTTGTCGAGTTTGAAGGTGTATCTGAAACCGGTGTTGTATGGGGTGGTAAGCGCTTTTATGGTAAAGATAATTACATCTTTATGACCGACTTTTTCTACACGGATATGTCAGGTACTGGTGTTGGTATTGAAGGTGTTGAGCTAGGTGGTAATAAGTGGGACTTTGCTTATATTGCAAGCGATGACTCTGGCGATACAAGTTTCTGGGGTGACAGCAACAACATCATGCATGCACTTCATGCTGGCGTGAACTTTGGCAGTGTTGAGCTTCACGCTATGGCTAAGTATATGCCAGACAATATGGTCGATTTAGGTTTTGGTAATGGCCCAGAAGCATTCGCTGAGAATGGCTATGAAATGACGGCAATTGTTCACACTGAGTCTGTCTTTGGGTTGTCAGATAAAGGTTTTACAAAATACATCGCGCAGGCTGGTAAAGGCTTAGGTTCAGGTAACCTTTTAGGCGGTACTCTTACGACTTACAACACGTACAAGCCTGGTAGCGACTATCAAAGTTGGTTAACGACAGGCACGGGCTGTGGTACGTCTTGTTTGAAGGCTGTTGATGAAAACGATGTATCGCTACGTGCTTTAGCATGGGGTGGGTACTTTTTTGAAAATGGTGTGAATATTTTCCACTCTCTTCAAACCCAGTACAACGATTTTGACAATGGTGACACAGACGGCTGGGTATCAGCAATGGTGCGACCAACGTTCCCAATTTCAGAAAACTTCTTTATCGCTACCGAAGCTGGTTACATGTACAACTACGAAGACCGTAATGGTGAGTCAAAGAATTCTTATGATTACAAGCTAACAGTAGCACCGACTCTAGTTGTGCACTCTGGCTTCGGTCCATCTCCAGAAATTCGCTTCATGGCATCTTACCTTGATGGTGAAATGCAAGATGGTACGGGTAAAGAGGGCGACTTTGTTGTAGGTATTCAAGCTGACATGTGGTGGTAGAATTTTTTACCTTCGGGTCTTAAGTGATATCGAGCATACCGGGGGAGTGGTATGACGGCCTTGCCTTTAGGGCGGGCAAGGTTCTCGATATCCTATTTATTGCAATAGTTGAGCTCTTTCCTAGCAGCACAAAGAGTTTCATTTTTATTGCTATGAGTCTTCCATATTTGAGTTTCGTTTCAAATGTGTTCTTGCCAAAGATACTCATCGACCGCTTCGAAAGGAGCGGTTTTTTTATGTGTGACATATCTAATCTTTTAAGGTTTAAGGTTTAAGGTTTAAGGGGGAAAGGGGGAAAGGGTTATGAGTTATGGGAAGAATGTTGCTTTCTAAATTCGCGAGGGCTGCATCCATTTTGGGCCTTAAAACATTTGGAGAAATAGTTGCTGTCAGAAAAGCCGCAAGACTCAGCAATGTGTTGGATGCTTTTGTTGTCGTTTAATAATAAGGATGCCGAGTGTCGAATTTGAAGGTCTTTGACGTATTGGTTTGGGGATGTATTTAAAAACTGCCTGAATAACCTTTCTAGTTGCCGCTTGCTGATATAGGCCGCTTGCGCAATGGTTTCTGTATCTAATCCTACTTCTTTGTAATGACGGTCAATATGTGCGAGAGCACGGCTCAATGCCAGGGTTGTTCTTGGTAAGCTATGGGTCTGTTCTTGATATCGCCGAGCAAGTTCTATCGCAAGTTGCTGCATTGTGCTCGTCAATATGATTTCAAACCCCTGTTCTGCGTTGTCGTATTCCGATTTGATTTGTTGTAGAAGTCCATTGATTCGTTTCAACTGAGAAAGTGATAACGTAAGCTTTGCTTGATATTCAGATGCTTGTCGAGCAATTGGTTCTACCTTGAAAAGCGCTTGATAACCTGGCATTTGACGCATTGAAGGGACCTCAAAAAAAGGCAATGCCGTATCAAACATCAAGTTTACAATCTTCAGTTTATTTACTTCACAAAATCCATGTTCAATATCCCCATTAATAACAAATACATCTCCTGTACTTAAAGGGTAAGTGTGGCTAGCTACCGTATGCTTTCCACTACCACTCACAACTAAGAAAAGTTCAGAAAAGTCATGGCTATGTACGTCAAAGTCGAAATCGTGATGACCATCGACATAGGCAAATTTTATCTGAGGATATCTCTGATGACTTTGGAGTCTAAACTTGGTTTTCATGTCGCTATTTTACCTATTTCTGTCGCTTATTTGGTAGTTAAACGCCGTGGTTAAGATTACTATTTTTTGAACAAAGACAATATTAACTTTTAGAGCGAGAGGTCAAATTTTTGCTCTAAGTAAAAAAATAGTAGGACTTTAAATGAATACTGTGGAAATTCTCGAAGCACAGAAGCAGCTTGCACCCATAAGTCGACAAGCGGCTACTGAGGGCATTGTGCTACTAAAAAATAGTGATTCAATATTGCCATTGCAGGCTAGTGATACGGTGTCTCTTTTTGGTCGCTGTCAGATTGATACCTACCGAAGTGGCACTGGATCTGGTGGAGCTGTGAATGTCCCTTATTCCGTTAATGCATTACAGGGCTTGTATGAGAATCCAAACATCAATCTTAATCTCAGTTTGGTGGAGGTATACAAACGTTGGGTCAAGGACAACCCGTTCAATGACGGAGGAGGTGGTTGGGCAGCAGAACCTTGGTTTCAAGATGAAATGCCTCTTTCAAATTCAGTTGTGATGGATGCCGTTGCCAAATCTAACAAAGCCGTTATTTTTATCGGTCGAACGGCGGGTGAAGATCAAGATAATGCACAGCAGCAAGGCAGTTACAATTTAACCGCGCTAGAAATACAAATGTTGGAGAAAGTGACAGAATATTTTGATGATGTCATTGTGATACTGAACGTGACCAACATAATCGATATGTCATGGACAAGTTCACTTAAAGGTTCTGCTGCGATTAAGGCTGTTCTGTATAGTTGGGCCGCAGGTATGGAAGGTGGGCATGCTTTAGCTGATGTTTTATCAGGTGATGTTAGCCCGAGTGGACGTTTGACCGACACTATTGCGCACTCTTTATCTGATTATCCTTCCAGCGCTAGCTTCGGAAATAAAGAGCGTAATCTGTACCAAGAGGATATCTATGTCGGGTATCGGTATTTTGAAACTTTCAATCCTAAAGCTGTTCAATTTGAGTTTGGTTTTGGGCTGTCCTACACCCGCTTTTCCAATAAATTAAATGCATTGACGACTCTTGGTTCCGGCTCTGAACAAGAGTTGGTCTTCGATATTGAAGTTAAAAACATAGGCGAGAAATACAGTGGTAAGGATGTGGTTCAACTGTATGTTGAATCGCCTCAAGGTCACCTTGGTAAGCCTTCACGAGCACTGATCGGTTTTGTGAAAACACCGACCTTGGACCCGCAAGATACGGTGTGTTTGACTATTTCATGTCCTCTATCTTCCTTCGCATCATTTGATGACTCCGGTAAAACGGGACACCCAAATAGTTACGTACTTGAAGCTGGAGAATATCACTTTTATCTAGGAGGAAGTGTTCGCCAGGCAAAGCTTGTTAGTGAGAGCGTTAAAATAGAAGAGCTGTTAGTTGTTGAGCAATTAACGGAAGCACTTGCTCCTGTCACCGGATTTAGTAGGTTGATCCCAAAAGGCAACGAGGAAAATGGTGTTTACAGTTGCGATTACGAATCTGTGCCGCTGCGAACTATTGATTTGAGTAAACGTATTCTGAGTGAGCTTCCAAGCTCTATTCCTCTTGGTGAAGATACGGGCATTCGTTTACTGGATGTTAAGCAGGGGCGAGCGAACATTGACGAATTTATCTCGCAAATGACCGTAAAGCAGTTAGCGACAATTGTTCGTGGGGAAGGTATGTGCAGCCCTAAGGTGACGCCAGGTACTGCTGCTGCTTTTGGGGGTGTTTCGCCGAGCTTATTTGATTTAGGTATCCCTGTCGTTGCAGCTGCTGATGGTCCGTCTGGTATCCGAATGGACAGCGGACATAAAGCATCTCAAGTCCCAATTGGTACATTATTAGGCTGTACATGGAACCCAGAACTGAATGAGAAACTATTTCATTTAGTGGGGAAAGAGATGCAAGCCAATCATATTGATACGTTGCTTGGTCCTGGGATTAACATCCACCGCCACCCTTTGAATGGTCGAAATTTTGAGTATTTCTCAGAAGATCCATTTCTCTCAGGGGTAATAGCTGCATCTCAAACTCTTGGTCTTAAAGCTGCAGGAGTATCTGGCACAATCAAGCATTTGGTGGCGAATGATCAAGAAACGTCACGGTTTGATGTTGATAGTGTTATATCTCAAAGAGCACTTCGTGAGATTCATCTGAAGCCTTTTGAAATAGCGGTAAAACAAGGAGGAGCTTCGAGTGTTATGACCTCCTACAACCCTATTAATGGTCACTGGGCTGCATCCAATTACGACCTCAATACTACGATTCTTCGTGGGGAGTGGGGTTATAAAGGGATAGTGATGACGGATTGGTGGGCAAAAATGAATGACCCAATCAAAGGTGGCTCTGAAAGTCGAAGTTACACATCCTTTATGCTTCGCTCTCAAAATGATCTTTATATGGTTGTTGAGCATGATGGTGCGGAAAATAACGTGTCGAATGACGATACGTTACAGGCGCTTGAAAACGGAACGTTGAGCTTAGGGGAGTTGCAACGAAGCGCGATGAATATTTGTCGTTTTATTATGGACTCTCCAGCAATGGGTCGCCCATTAGTCGCTTTTGATCCAGTTAAGAGCTTTGAGGCGACCCAAAATCTTAATAAACAACAGAGTAAAACTGATGGAGACTTTTGCTCTCTGACGGCAGAGCAACATGCAATAGTATTACCACTTAATATCAGAGAAAACCGTAGCATTGTTTTGGAAGTTAAACAGGCTGGTGTGTATCGATGTGCAGGTATTGTTAACTACGATAGTGGCACTTTGGCTCAATCTGCGTGTAGTTTAAGTCTCAATAACGTGTACGCGATGTCTCTATCAGTGAATGGTACTAATGGCGAGACAGTTTCAGTTGAGGGGCTCTCCGTTAAGCTTGATAAAGGCTTTTATTCTTTGGATATTGAATTCATCAAATTAGGCTTAGAATTGGAGCAATTAGTATTTTCGTTTATGCCTGAATAGGGCTAAGGGATAACAGTCGTTTATTTAACTCTCGTTGCTCAAAAAAGAGGTAAAGTGAGAGAAAATAAACGACTACTTTGAGGTTGAGTTATTGTGCTTTTTGATATTGCTTCATCGCGTCAACAAAGGAGTTTCGCATCCCTTCGATTCCTAATCGCTCAGATTCTTCAACGTAAGTCAGTGCTGCACTAAAATCTCCAGATGAAACCGAGTTTTCTATAAGAGTTTGATAAACCTCTTTCTTATTCAGTGTATTTTCCGTTAATAAATCTGATTGGGCTACGGTTGATTCTGGAATAATTTGTTGAACTCGCTTTTGACGGTTTTGTTCTTCAACAACGGTGGTTACCGCTGTGAATTTAAAATCAAAGGAGACTTTCCCGATTGCAGAATGAGGGATGGCGTAGTCCGTGTTATGAGCGATGTTTGCCTGGATATCACCAGAACGTATCGCCATATCACTTGGTTTTTCGACAGGAGTTGTTTCCGCGAGTGCTTCGCTGGTTGTGAATACGACCAAGTAAGCAGGAGCCTCGCCGTTTAAGTAACGTTCTTGCAGTTCGATTTGCGCGCCATATTGTGCACCATCAAGCAGGCTAAGTGGTTGGTACTTAATACTTTCATTGCCAATGACATCTAGCGGCTGGTAATTTTTGTCTAAGACTAAAAGTGACGGAACGAATGCTGAATAACTAGCATTTGAAGTCACTGAAAAACGAATAGCATCTAGTGTTGCAGGAAGCTTTAGCCCTCCAGCAAAGGATCGGCCCGATTTGAACTCGATCTTAGGGCTTGCTGTGGTGATCGAAACAGATGTTTCTTCTGGGTTCGTAACGCTTTGATATTGAATTGTACTCAGGTTTTCACAGCAGTTTTCGTTGTTCTGTAGTGACTCTAGCCCCGGAGAAGTTTTGTGGTAGCTAACCGGTGACTCTGTCACTGTTGAACAGGCGCTTAGTGCGAATACCGCTGGTAGAATTGCTAAATATTTCATAATTTCTCACAGTTAAAAAAGCATATCTGATTCAGAGTGCCTGATTGATAATAGAGACACACTACAAGAAAGCGCTTTCTTTTTGAGTGACGAACACCAAATTTAAAGAAATACTCGCTAATAATTAGTACGAATTAGGTAACAGGCTGCCGTTGGGCTGTTACCTAGATTGAAAGTTAACGAGATACCGAACTTAACAACTGAGTAAAGCGTTGCCATGATTTTTGGTCAGCTTCATGTTGATAGTTATTCGATCCGAATACTGTGAAGGCGTGTGGCGCACCACTATAAGTGATCATCTCATGCGGAACTTTGGTTGATTCAAGTTGAGCGGCGAGGCTTCCAAAGTCGTGCATTGAAATCATGGCATCAGCCGTGCCGTGGAACACGACTACGGGAGCTTTAGTCTGCGAGTAGTCTTGACCTTTTGGTGTTGATAAACCGCCATGGAAGGTGACATAAGCCTTCGAAGGAATGCCCGCACGAGCGGCTTCCAATACAGCGGCTCCGCCGAAACAGTATCCCATCATTACGTTGTTATCTAAGTTGCCGCCAAGTCTTTTCGCTTCCATGGCACCAGCGTTGAGCAACGTACGCATTTTTTCTCTGTCTTTATACAGCTCGCCTGTATGTTGCTTTTTATCTTTCACTTCCGTAGGGCGAATGCCTTTACCAAATAGGTCGATGGCGAACACGTTGTAACCGAGTTCGTTGAGCATCTCAGAACGTTTCTTTTCGTAATCGGTTAAGCCATCCCAATCGTGTATTAGCAGTACCAAAGGCGCTTGGTCACTGGCTTCACTCCAATAACCTTCGTAATCCATCCCATCGACTTGGTAAGTGACGTTTTCTCCTGATATCGCAGAGAAGGGCAGTAAAACTGAAAACAGGCCGAGCGTAGTGAGTTTTCGCATGCGTAATTCCTTTCGATGACAATTGACGTTCCAATCGAAAGTATAGATAACGCGATGATTCTCGCCAGATTTCTGTCTCTAACTTGAAATGTCTGGCAGGGATAGCAGGTGGCTATTACTGATAAACAGCCATCGAAAGGGAGTGCGATGGCTGTTCATGATGCGCTGAGAAATTCTCAGTTCGCAGAAACGCGGGGCATTAGAGTAGAAAAGAACGGATTACTACCAAGTAGCGTTATCAGCGGTGTGACTACTTCGAAGTTCTGGGTACTTACGTTGATAGCGCGGCAACATCGACTCATTACCTAAGATACCACCTTGATGGATATAGATGACAGTTTTGGTTGGGTTATCTTCTTGCCATTGTTCTAAGCATTGCCACATTAATGGGTCGTAGAGCAGGTCGAATTCAATATCAGTTTGTTCTTGTAGAGCCAACCAAGTTTGATAATCCTGTTGATACAATTTTCCAAAGTGGTGTTTGGCTTTAAGCGGTAATATCTGCGGATGTTCACTTTCGCCAAGCTCATTGAATTGCTGCGTTAAATAGTCACTGCCACCAACACACGCACAGGTTAATACCGGGATGTTGTGCATTTTTAAATGCTTATGAAGGTACAGCGCAGTACTGCCAGTCCCTGCGGGGAGTGCGATCACAAAATCGTGTTGGTTTTCGAAGCGAGTCCAGCTCAGTATTTCCATTGCCAATTGCTTAACACCATACTCAGCAAGCTGAGAGCGGCCACCCTCGGGTAACACAATGCAGTGTGAGTCAGGTTGTCTTACTTGCTCAATATACTCTTGTGGATGAAGCTCAGAGCCTGTTTCTTTGACTGAAATAACCTCAGCCCCGAGATCGATAGCGCCACGGTAGTTGCCGAGTGGGCGTTCTTGTAGCCATCGAGGTAGGTGATCAACGTAAAACTCAAGCGTCCAACCTTTGATTTTTGCAAGTGCGGCTAGCGAGAACAATGAGTTGGCTTGAGCGGAACCATAGCTTATTAGGGTGGTAGTGCTTGGGTGCTCGTCTTCCAGTAGCTTCATGAACTTTCTGGCTTTGTTGCCGCAAAAGTGGGAATGAAGCTGATCGTCACGCTTTAAGAAAAAGGTGTGGTCGTTGTATTGATGTTGAGTTACAGGGCTATTATTTAGTTTCATCGCACTTAGACAAAATGCTGACTCAAGAGCCAGCATTTTTAAATCAAATAGGACGGACGAGTATCTAGTAGCCAGAGGCGGCTGTAAACCAACTAAATCAAGTTTTCGTTCGATATTGACGCGGATGAATCGGCTTGAAAGGTGATCTTGGCTGTGCATCCACCACAGCTGCGATTAAACAATTCAAAGTCCCAATGAAAACGCTGACACAAGTCATCGACAATCAACAAACCTAGCCCGTGTCCATTCGGGTTGTATTGCTCCTGCAGGCCTTCGCCTTGGTCTTCAATAATAAGACTGTCTTGAGAAAGGGTAATAGTTACTGTACCGCTATTAGTGGCTGCAATCGCGTTTCTTAACAAGTTACCGACCAACATATTCATTATCGCGCTGGTGGCCTGAATTGTGGGTTCTGATTGAACTTGTAAGGTTATCGCGACTTCCTTCTCGTCAGCCTGCAACGAATTTTTAGAAACGATAGTCTCTAGCTCTTGCTGGCTGAATAAACGTAGCGGTGCATCGTCACTGTTTCTTTCATAGCGAACGAGACCAAGCAGTGCATCGACCATTTCAGACATTTGAACAATGGCTTCATCAATACGTTCAACCTGACGAGATTGAAATTCGGTTGTTTCGCTTCTCAGTAACAGTTTGTTGGCACCACGAGCAACAGTCAACGGAGTTCTTAGTTCATGACTTGAGTAGCGTGCGAAAGCTTGCTCGCGTTTTACTAGAGAATTGATTTCTCTTCTGTATTGATTGAGTTGATCCGTCAACTGACGAAACTCCACCGCCGCATCGTCATTCACTCCAAATTCTTCGTTTAGATTGAGCTTATTGGATTCAAGCTGTTCAGACAGGGAGTTGAAGGGCTCAATCAGCCGTTTAGACAACCGATAGAGCAGAGCTCCGAAGCTGAATATTAGAATAGAGAGAAGGGCTAATACAAATGTGGTGGCATAAACGAGCTCAAAGACACTAAGCTCGACACGGTCTATTTCAGAAAGCAGAACAATAGGGTGAGTTCTACCTTCATGAGTATACTCGCCTACATAGACCATGCGAGATTCTGGATCTTCACCGACCTCACCAATGAAATTTTCTTTGCCTTCAATATACTTTAAATACTTTTTCGGTAGATAGGAAAGATCGTTGTAAGCGATAGTCAGGTCATCAATACGAAGCTCTCCACTTTCACCTGACTGGAATAACCCGACTGCATAGTTGCGGTCAATTAGGATGCGTCTTTCACCCACGCGGTCTTCCGACAAGTACAGGGCTGTGATAAATACCACATAGACAAATGCCGACACAATTACGGCCATTAACCCAAAGAAAACCGCTAAGCGGCCCGTTAGGGTTTTTGTGCTTGTAAGAACATTTGAAATCAATTCGATGGCTCCAATCGGAAGCCAACTTTAGGCACCGTAATTAACATCTGAGTATCAAACGGCTTGTCGAGTTGGTTACGTAATTGATAGATGTGACTGCGCAACACGTCATTGTTGGGTTCGTCTTCTTCCCAGAGTTTGTAGGAAATATCTTCGCGAGTAACCACTTCTGGTGCTTTTTGGCACAACATCTCAAGGATGGTGTAAGTGGTTGGGTTGAGTGCGAGTAACTTATCTTGACGGTAAGCTTTACGCGTTTTTTGGTCGATGGTGAGTTCATCAAACTGCAATTTAGAAGAAGCCACTTTTCCTCGGTAACGACGAACAAGCGCTTTCATTCTGGCTTCCAAAATATCCAAATCAAAAGGTTTGGTTAGATAGTCATCGGCACCATGCTCAAACCCTTTTAACATATCATCGCGGCTATCTAACGCAGTCAACATCAAAATAGGTGTCGCGTTGCCTTGGTCTCGCAGTTTATTACAAACCGTGAGGCCGTCCATTCTTGGCAACATCAGATCCAATATGATGATATCAAATGAGTTTTCCAACGCGAGTTGCAGGCCGAGTTCGCCGTTGTCCGCATAATCGAGTTCCATGCCAATACACTCAAAATAATCAAACAAGACACCTGCGATTTCACGGTTATCTTCGACTAATAGAACTCGTTTCATTTTGATTCTCATACAGAAATAGACGGTAACATTATCCTGAGTGAGCGTGAAAAATATGTCAATAACATAACTTTCACTTATAAGGGGGTAGATTGGATTCAGATTAAAAAATAGAAGAACGTATTATGTCTGAACTTCATATTAGCCGACCTAAAGTCTCCACATCACGGATCAATCCCGCCGTTTCACTATCGATCATTGTGCCGTTTTACGATGAACAAGAGGTGTTAGAAGAGTTTCATTCTCGCTTAACCAAGGTACTGGATAGCTTACCCATCACCAGTGAAATTGTTTATGTCGATGATGGCAGCAAAGACAACAGCTTGGATTTGGTGAGTTCATTCACTTCAATCAATAGCTCAATTTCTGTGATCGGTTTAAGCCGTAACTTTGGTAAAGAATCAGCGATGAGTGCTGGCCTCGAACACTGCCGAGGACAAGCTGTGATCTTGCTCGATGCCGATCTACAAGACCCACCCGAGCTGATTCCTCAAATGATTGCCAAATGGTGCGAAGGTTATGACGTCGTCAATATGCAGCGTAGCCAACGTGATGGTGAAACGTGGTTTAAGAAGTTTTCAGCAGCAAGCTTTTACAAAGTCATGAACGTGGCAGCGAAGATCGATGTTCCAGAAAATGTCGGTGATTTCCGACTGTTAAGCCGAGAGGTTGTCGACCATATCAACCAACTGCCTGAACGTAACCGTTACATGAAAGGCATCTTTTCATGGCCAGGTTTTAGACAAGCAACGATTCAGTTTAAGCGCGACGCTCGCTTCTGTGGCGAGACCAAGTGGAACTACCTGAAACTCATCGGATTGGCGATGGATGGCATCACATCATTTTCTATCCGCCCACTGCGTATTGCGACGGCCGTTGGTGGATTAGTGGCGCTTACTGCTTTCGTGTATGGCGTCTTCATCGTGTTCAAAACCATGATGTTTGGTGAGCCTATTACGGGCTACCCGTCAATGATGGTGGTTCAACTTGCCCTTGGCGGCATTCAACTTCTGAGTATTGGTTTAATGGGGGAATACATAGGTCGTATTTTCATCGAAACCAAGAACCGTCCTTTGTATCTGATCCAATCGGTGGTCGATACCCCTGCATTAAAAACGCATTTTAAATTAGAGGAGTCAGCATGAGCCTGAACCGAACGCACCTATGGTATTTGTTGGCTTTTGCATTGGTTCTAAGGCTCTTATCTCTGGCGACATACCCTTTAATGGACACTACGGAAGCGCGCTACGGTGAGATGGCTCGCTTGATGGTAGAAACCGGCAATTGGTTAACCCCTCAATTTGATTACGGCATCCCTTTCTGGGGTAAGCCTCCGATGTTTACCTGGATGAGCGCGATTGGCATTGAGCTGTTTGGTTTGAGTGAGTTTGCTGTGCGTGCGCCACACTGGTTAGCAGGTTTTGCGACGATTTTGTTGGTTGCGTACATGGCTAAGCGCACCGGACAAAGTGCCTTGGTGGCGGCCGTGGTATTGGCGACATGTGGGATTTTCTCTATTGCGGCGGGTGCTGTGATGACCGACATGGCGTTAACGTTAGCGATGACCATTGCCATGTTAGGTTTTTACCTATGTTGGTTAGGAGGAGAGAGTTGTAAGGGAGAGGGCAATGCTGAGACTAATCGGTCTTGGGGTTATGTTGGTTTCATTGGTTTAGCACTAGGCTTGCTTGCAAAAGGGCCGGTAGCGATTGTGATCATGGGTATCGCTGTTTTCCCTTGGTTAGTATTGCAACATGGCTTCTTTGGCGCTTTCAAAGTGTTATGGCAACGCTTTCCACTGTTGTCTGGCTTAGGTGTGATGCTGGCGATTGCCTTGCCTTGGTACATCATGGCTGAAATGGCAACACCGGGTTTTATTGATTACTTTATTGTTGGCGAGCACTTTAAGCGTTTTGTTGTGAGTGGCTGGGAGGGCGATTTATACGGTTCTGCCCATGGCCAAGCAAGAGGCATGATCTGGTTGTTTTGGCTTCAAGCGGCTGCACCGTGGTCGATTGTGTTGCCTATTTTGACTTTCGCCCGTCGTAAGAAAATCGCAGAAGTTAACGCTGAACATAGTGGATTGTTTTCATTCCTCGTGTGTTGGTTGGTCTCTCCTCTGATTCTTTTTACCATGGCGGGTAATATTCTTCCTGCCTATGTGTTGCCAGGCATTCCTGCCCTTGGCTTGTTGGTGGCAATGCTTGTAGTAGAAAAAGATAAGAAGTGGTTCTCGAGTGTGGCTTTAGTGCTACCTGTGTTGCTAATGATTGCAATGGTCTACCTCAACTTAGGCAAAGCGAATGAGAAAAGTGACCGTATTATCTTCGAACAGATTACGGATGAAGCGCCGAGCTTTTATGTCGGTAAACGACCGTTCTCCGGGCAGTTTTACAGTCATGGACAAGCGAAAAAGTTACTCGATGTTGAACAGTTAGATGGTATCGACAAGTTCTATCTGATTGGTAAAAGAGCGGAAGTAGAAACCAAGATTAAAGACAACGCGTTAACCTGTATTTTAGAACCGACGGTGAAGATCAAGCGCGCTCTATTTAGTTGTCATAGCCAAAATATCAAACCAAATCTATCGTTGAGCCATATTCGAAGTGATGGCGATGTTCAATTTTAACTCGTCATCGAGACTGTTTAGCCACAAGTTCGACGCGCTAAACAAAAAACTACAACCTCACCATAAGATGATTAAATTCGCTATGGTGGGGGCGGGTGGCTTTGTTGTCGATTGTGCCGTGTTTGCATTGCTGCATTACGTTATTGGACTGCCTTTGATGAGTGCTCGAATGGGTTCTTTCATCGTAGCTGCAACGACAACTTGGTTTGGAAATCGAGTGTTGACCTTTGAGCTCAAAGGGCAGGGGAGTTGGTCCGAAAAGCTGATTCAGTGGCAAAAGTTCATGCTGTCAGCATCGATATCGGCGATACCTAATTTGCTGTGCTTTAAGTTGATGACGGAGTTACTCCCTGCATTTACTGGGGCAGTGTTTATCGCAATGGCGGTTGGCATCTTGGTGGGCATGGTCAGTAACTATTTGCTTAGTCAGTATTGGGTGTTCACACGTTAAGCTCCCTAGTAGCAGACACAAAAAAGCGCAGCTAAATAGCTGCGCTTTGTGTTTTTACGATAGCGAAGTAAATTGGCTCGCGATATTAGCGTTGTGCTGCGCGCTGGCGGTTCTTGCCGTTACCCGCAGGTTTGCCACCTTGACCATTGCCCGTTTTGTTACGGTTTGGTTTGCCATTTCCGCCGCCATTACCTTGCGATTGCTGACCTCCAGGGCCTTTCTTAATAAAGCCAGTCGCTGGTTTACGACCATTGCCATTACCGCCACCTTGGTTAGCATTGCCTTGGCTACCGTTGCTGTTACCAGTCGGCTTCTTGCCACCCGGTTTCTTACCAGAGTGGTTACGTGGGCTTTCGCCACCAAGACCTGGCTGAGACTTACTGTGCTTAGTCGCAAAGCGCTGTGAACCGTGACGACCAGATTTACGACGTTGTGCAGGTGTTTGTGCATCAAAGTCTTCTGCTGGTACTAGGCAGTTTGCTTTGTCACCAATTAGGTGCTGTTTACCCATGCTGATCAGTGCTTCACGGATGATTTTCCAGTTTTCAGGATCGTGGTAACGAAGCAGTGCTTTATGCAGACGACGTTGACGGTCACCTTTAGGCACTGGCACATCTTCACGCTTCTTATATTTCACGCGCTTCAGAGGGTTAGTCTCTGAGTAGTACATCGACGTTGCATTACACATTGGCGATGGGTAGAAGTTCTGTACTTGGTCACACTCGTAGTTGTGCTTTTTAAGCCACATTGCAAGGTTAAGCATGTCTTCATCTTCTGTGCCCGGGTGAGCGGAGATGAAGTAAGGAATTAGGTACTGTTTCTTACCGGCTTCAGCGCTGTACTTCTCGAACATCTCTTTGAAACGATCGTAAGTGCCCATTCCCGGTTTCATCATCAGATCCAGTGGGCCTTTTTCAGTATGCTCTGGAGCAATCTTCAAGTAACCACCAACGTGGTGAGTCACAAGCTCACGAACGTATTCTGGAGATTCAATCGCTAAGTCGTAGCGTACACCAGAAGCAATCATGATCTTCTTAACGCCGGGTACTTTTCTTGCTGAGCGGTACAGGTCGATGGTGTGTTGATGGTCTGTGTTTAGCTTTTCACAGATTTTCGGGAACACACATGATGGACGACGACAGTTAATTTCAGCTTTTGGATCTGAACAACCTAAACGGTACATGTTTGCCGTTGGGCCGCCCAAGTCAGAAATAGTACCTGTGAAGCCAGGTACTTTATCTTTAATGTCTTCGATTTCATCCAAGATAGATTCTTTCGAACGGTTCTGAATGATACGACCTTCGTGCTCTGTGATTGAACAGAAAGAACAACCACCAAAACAACCACGCATGATGTTAACCGAGGTTTTGATCATGTCGTATGCAGGGATTTTCGCTTTGCCGTACATAGGGTGCGGAACACGCTTGTATGCAAGGCCAAACACGTAGTCCATCTCTTCTGTGGTCAATGGAATTGGCGCTTGGTTAACCCAAAGCTCGCGATCACCGTGACGTTGAATCAGAGCACGACCTGAGTACGGGTTTGTCTCAAGGTGCAGAATACGACTAGCGTGAGCGTAAAGAATACGGTCATTGTTTAGCTTTTCGTAACCTGGGATACGAACCGCTGTAGTTTTTGCATCGTGACGAGAAGGGCGAATAGTAATAGGTTGCGCTTTTACTTCTTCTTTTTCGTCTTTCTTGGTATCACACTGAGTTTCAACTTCGTACGGGTTAACCGGAACATACGCTTTGTTCGGCTTTTCGATACGAGAAGAGTCAATGATCTTGAAGCCTTCAGGGGCCGCAGGAAGATTGATAGCAGTACCGCGGATATTGGTCAGCGTAGACATGTCTTCACCATCGGCAATGCGGTGTGCTACTTCAACCAGTGCACGCTCAGCGTTACCAAAAAGAAGAATGTCAGCTTTTGCATCAAACAATACAGAGCGGCGAACTTTATCTGACCAGTAGTCGTAGTGAGCTACACGACGTAAGCTCGCTTCAATACCACCAAGCACGATTGGCGTGCCTTTGTAAGCTTCACGACAACGTTGAGAATAAACCAGAGTTGCACGATCAGGACGCTTGCCACCTTCATTGTTCGGAGTATAAGCATCATCGTGACGTAATTTGCGATCAGAGGTGTAGCGGTTGATCATGGAGTCCATGTTACCCGCTGTGATGCCGAAGAATAGGTTAGGTTTACCTAGCTTCATGAAGGCATCTTTATTGTCCCACTTTGGTTGAGCAATAATGCCCACGCGGAAACCTTGAGCTTCAAGCAGACGGCCGATGATAGCCATACCAAAGCTCGGGTGATCGACATAAGCGTCACCAGTTACAATAATAATGTCACAGCTATCCCATCCAAGAGCATCCATCTCCTTTCTACTGGTAGGCAAAAAGGGTGCAGTTCCGTAGCACTCGGCCCAGTATTTTTTGTGTTCGTGAATAGGAGTGATATCGCTGTACATATTTCAACCTCTGATTTTTGAGGCGGGAATTATAGCGGCATGAGCCTAGACTAGCCAGTAGAACATGCCCCTGTTAGTTCTGGTGTCTTTCGTCTTTTTACGGTAAATGGCGACAAAAGAACCATACAACAGCATAGTTGAAGCCTTGAATAACGTCGCTAATTTGTGATTTTGATTAGTGTTCGCAGCAGTTTTTGATATTATTCGCGAAAATAAGTCTGAAGAAGTAGATCCACAATGGTCGAAACGTTATTAGTACAATTTGCTCCGATGCTTTTAGGAGCCCAACTGATCTTAACCCTCATCTTGGTGAAAGGGGATATTTGTCCGGGGCAGCGTGGTCGGATCCACAAGATGTTACCTGCGATTGGCGTGCTGTGGCTTGCCGTCGCTTCAGTAAAAATTGAAGCCTTTCTGGTCGTGTTTGCGATCTTTTATTTCTATTCTCAAGTTCAAACCAAGAAGACACGTGATTCCGGCCCTATTTGGGTGATGTACTTAGCTTGTGGTTTGGCATTGTCTTACGTGGCTATTCAAGCGACTGAACAAGCAACTACTGTCGGCATCATAACTACTGTATTGCTAGTGGCACTGTTAGGCTCAGCGTTTGGCCATTTATTGCTGACGATAGCAAGAACACGCTTACAGGCATTTCACCGAGTTCTGCCCGTTGTTGGTGTGCTGACGGGTATGTTAGTGGTTTTGGCGACAGTCGTGAGTGTTTATTCTCTTTCTGAAGCTCAATTAGAGCCTGTGATTTCAACGCTACTGTTCAGCTTTGCTTTGTTAATCTCCGCTATCGTGGTTTGGTGTTGGCATTTACTGTTCGTTAAAACCCCGGAAAAGCTGCAACTGACGATTTCGTTACTGATGTTATTGGCTGCGGCTGTGGGTTTAACGCCAGTTTGGGCACTTTAATCGCGCACTTTCATTAATTACGTACGCTCATTAATCACGCATTCTCTTTAAGAAGTGTGATCAGTTTTTTAGCATGGCGTTGGTAAGCGTTCTAAACTTAATTATAGTCGGTGTGTTCGTAAGGAGTACGAGATGGATTTAAGCAACGTCAAAGGTTTCGATAGCATTATCTTGCTGGGAATCGTGAATGAAAAACTTCGCCTAGAGTGCGATAGCTTTGAAGAGCTGATCAGTATGTATGAAATGGATATAGAAAGTGTCGTGGGCAAGCTCGATATGCTTGGCTATCAATACGACCCATTGACTAACCAGTTTAAGTCTTATCCAAGATAGTCTATTTTCGCGAATCAACAGATATCGAAAATCATCGGTACTGAAACTAAAAAGTCACAGATTATCTGTGACTTTTTTTGTTTCTGGCGTTTGCCTATCCGATTTAACACAGGCTTAAACTAGCCAACAATGAATCTCTTAAACAACCTCAATGCCATCTAAGTGACTCTTACTTTGCTGTCTTGCTGTGCTAAAGAAAGCCTGCAGGTAACGTTTGTCTTTTTCTGAGTTTCTTACCGCTGCAAACAGTCTTCTTGAAAGCCCTTTACCTAACGGCTTGCTTGCTATCAAACCTTGTCTTGAGAACTCACTGATCGCCCAGTTGGGTAATGCCGCCACACCTAAACCCGCCGATACCATTTGCACCAACATCAAGGTGTTGTCTGCTTGTTTCCACTTCTTAGGTTCTACGCCTGCAGGCTGCAAAAAGTGTTTCACGACGTCTAAACGTTGTTTTTGAACAGGATAGGAGAGCATGGTGATCTCGCTAAGATCTTGCGGATCAATGCTCGCTTTATCGGCCAAAGGCGAGTTGATCGCGGTGATAAGACGCATCTCAAAATCGAAAAGCGGCTCGTAATGAACCTCAGAGCGAGGCTGTATATCAGAGGTGATCACCAAATCTAGCTCGCCTGCCATTAGCGCGGGTAGCGGCTCAAACCCAAAGCCTGACGAGAAATCTAGCGTTACGCTTGGCCAAGCCACTTGATATTCCTTCAAAGCAGGCATTAACCATTGGAAGCATGAGTGACATTCAATCGCCATGTGCAAACGACCATTCACATCCTCTTTTAGGCTCGCGAGTTCGTTCTCCGCTTTAGCTATTCTTGGCTGTATCTCATCGGCAAGCCTAAGCAAAATCTCACCTTCAGAGGTGAACTTAACTGGTCTAGTTTTACGTAGGAAAAGCTGACCACCGATACGCGCCTCAAGGTCTTTCAGTTGGTGAGAAAGCGCCGACTGCGTCAAATGAAGAGAGGTTGCAGTGGCAGTTAGTGAGCCGCTGTCTCTTAAGGTGGTCAATGTTCGAAGGTGTTTAAGCTCTATCATGAGTATTCCTCATATTCCCTAAGCCAATTCAATATTTCTTAATAATCACCCTACGGGGTTTTTTATCATTTGTAAACGTCTAGATGTCTAGATGGTTTTGAGTTCCTCATCTTTGGTTTATTCAAGATGAATATTTTTAATAAACAAGATGAATATTTGGACGTTGTTCATCGTTCAGATTAGGGAGATAGTTTAGCCATCTAGACGCCTTGTAAAGAACTTAAACCATAAGCTAGGCAGTTTGATCGAACACTAAAAATTATTGAATAAGGAACAGGTTCATGACTACGACAACGCATATTTTAGGCTACCCACGTATCGGCGAAAAACGCGAACTCAAATTCACTTTAGAAAAATACTGGCGCGGTGAGATTAACCAATCAGATTTAAAGCAACTCGGTAGCGAACTAAGAAATCGTAACTGGAATGTACAAGCTAAGGCGAATCTAAGCTTTGCAACTGCGGGTGACTTCGCATGGTACGACCATGTGTTAACAACGACTTTGCTTTTGGGTCATGTGCCAAAGCGTCACGCTGGTGGCTCTGAAGAAGAGAAAGCCTTCCCAGACTTAGATACCTTGTTCCGTGTTGGTCGCGGTCAATCTCAAACTCAAATACAATCTCAAAAGCAGCCAACTTGTTGTGGCGGGAAACATGGTTCAGAAAGTGTTCAAGACGGTGCAGCTGCATCTGACATGACCAAGTGGTTCAACACTAACTACCACTACATTGTGCCCGAATTCAGTAAAGATGATTCGTTTGACGTGAGCTGGCCGCAACTGTTTGATGAAGTGAATGAAGCTATTCAAGCTGGGCATAAGGTTAAGCCAGTCCTTCTTGGCCCGCTGTCTTACTTGTACCTAGGCAAAGAAGTGGAAGAGGGCTTTGATCGCCTAAGCTTGCTTCCACGCCTGCTTACTGCCTACCAAGCGATTTTGGCTAAACTTTCCAAGTTAGGTGTTGAGTGGGTGCAAATCGATGAGCCTATCCTTTCTCTGGAACTTGAAAAACGTTGGGCTGATTCATTCAAGTTGGCATACCAAGTTATTCAAGGGGAAGTGAAACTGCTATTAACCACGTACTTCGATTCGGTGACAGATACCTTAGACAAAATCGTCAAACTACCGGTTAACGGGCTGCATATCGATCTAGCTGCAGCGCCACAACAACTCGATGAAGTCGTGAGTAAACTACCTGAAGAGTGGGTGCTGTCTGCAGGTGTCATCAACGGGCGCAATGTTTGGCGAGCAGACTTGGCTACTCAGCTAGCGAAACTGCAACCAGTGAAAGAGAAGTTAGACGATAAGCTTTGGGTCGCAAGTTCATGTTCGCTGCTGCACAGCCCAGTTGACTTAGAGTTAGAAGATTCACTTAGCGATGAAGTGAAAAGCTGGTTTGCTTTCGCGAAACAGAAAGTCACGGAAGTTAGCTTATTGGGTGCTGCGCTTGACGGCGATCAAAATGCCATATTAGCGTGTGAGACGTATAGCCAACCTATTGTTGCACGTAAGAGCTCGACTCATGTGAACAAGCCTCAAGTACAGGCTCGTCTTAGCACGATTACCAAAGCATTAGCAGAGCGTAGTGCTCCTTATGCAGAACGTGCGGTTCATCAGTCTGAGGTGCTGGGTTTACCACTATTGCCAACCACAACCATTGGTTCGTTCCCACAAACAGGGGAGATCCGAATTCAGCGTAGTGCTTACCGAACCGGCAAACTGAGTGAAGCGGAATACACAACCGCATTGAAAGGCCATATTGCGGATGCGGTGAAACGCCAAGAAGCGCTAGATTTGGATGTGTTGGTTCATGGTGAAGCGGAACGTAATGATATGGTGGAGTACTTTGCAGAAAATCTAGCAGGCTTTCAAACCACTAAATTTGGTTGGGTGCAAAGCTACGGTTCTCGCTGCGTGAAACCAGCTATTGTAGTCGCGGATATCGAGCGTGAGAAACCGATGACGGTGGAGTGGTCTACCTATGCCCAATCTCTAACTTCTAAACAAATGAAAGGGATGTTAACTGGCCCTGTCACTATCTTGTGCTGGACGTTCCCACGTGAAGACATCTCACGCAAAGAGATCACTAATCAATTGGCATTTGCGCTGCGTGATGAAGTGTCTGACCTACAAGATGCAGGAATCAATATTATTCAGATTGATGAACCAGCGATTCGTGAAGGTTTACCATTGAAAAAACGTGACCACGCAGAATATTTAGAATGGGCCGTCGATGCCTTTAAGATCTCGGCCGCGAGTGCTAAACCAGAGACGCAAATTCATACTCACATGTGCTACAGCGAGTTCAACGAAATCATTGATTCAGTGGCCGCATTAGACGCCGATGTGATTACCATTGAAACCTCTCGTTCAAATATGGAACTATTGAAAGCGTTTGAAGAGTTTAACTATCCGAATGCGGTAGGCCCGGGTGTTTACGATATTCACTCGCCAAACATCCCTTCAGAAGAGTGGATTATTGATTTACTTAAGAAAGCGGCAAAGAGAATTCCGGTTGAACGTTTATGGGCAAACCCTGACTGCGGACTGAAGACGCGTAACTGGGCTGAGACAGAAGCCGCCTTGGCCAACCTTGTATCGGCGACGAAGACACTGCGTAAAGAGTGGGAATCAGCTGAGGTATAATTCAGTCTAAGATTTTGATTGATCCGTTAATCCACGATGAACCACAACAAAGGCCTCGCATTTGCGAGGCCTTCTGGTTTTATACTTGTTCGAATCTCGAGCTAGAAACTAGCTGCTACTTTGACACGTATCTTTACTGATCAGCTTCTCAACGATCAGTTGTCCGCGAGTGTTGCGAATCTTGATGTTGTAGGCCAAGCCCATGTCGAGGTTTGCTCTTACTTCAGAGTTGGTACAGTAGCTATTCACACTCATGTCTACAACTTGGTTTAAAGGTTTAGCACCTTTTGCATCTTGGTTGTAGATCATCATGATTTCGATAACCGTGTTCTTTGCCAGCACGCGCATGACCGACAGCGGGCCATACTCAATCGGAAGGCCTGCGGATAAAACGCCAGCGCGATGCTGCGCCATCATTTCTAGCTGTCTTTGTTTGTCTTGTTCACTTGATGAGCTGCAGCCTGCAAGCAGAACAGCGGCCAGTGAACCGATAATCCATTTTTTCACGTTAAAATACTTTCTTGAATGGTTTAACAATCACATTTTGGTAGACACCTGCAGCAATGTACGGGTCTGCGTCTGCCCATGCCTGTGCATCGTCTAAAGAATTAAACTCAGCAATCACAGTAGAACCTGTGAAGCCCGCTTCACCAGGGTTATCTGAATCAATCGCTGGCATTGGACCTGCTGTCAAAAGGCGGCCTTCATCGTGAAGTGTTTGTAGGCGTTCTAGATGTTGTGGGCGAACACTTAGGCGTTTTTCTAATGAATTTTCGACGTCTTGAGAAAAAATCACGTACCACATATTGAGATATCCTTATTTTACTTCACTAAATTGAGGGCGTTTAAATTCGCTATCTTGCTAATTTACGCGAACTAATTGGTATTGGAAGAGCTAATGATAAGAAATTGTGAAATGGTGCGGGAGAGTGAGAAGGTCTTTAGCATTTTTAATCGAAACGACTAAAGACCTTAAAGTGCGATAGGGCTGTCGAAAGTACTATTTATTAATTGGGCGAGGCTTACCACCCTCATCGACAGCAACGTAGTTGAACGTTGCTCCACAAACCTTATATCGGTCGCCGATGCCGTGATCAAGTACAGGCTTAACCCATACTTCTAGGTCGATATTCATCGAGCTACGGCCAATCTTGGTGCAGTCACCATAAACACACACAACATCACCCACTGAAACCGGCTGTTTGAACTCAATACTCGATACTGAAACAGTGACAATCTTGCCGTTAGAGATCTCCTTCGCCAGTATGCCGCCAGCAAGGTCAAGCTGAGACATTATCCAACCACCGAAAATCTGGCCTGCTGCATTTGTATCAGAAGGCATCGCTAATGTGCGAAGAAGTAAAGAACCAATCGGGTTCAAAGTTGATTGAATAGTCATTGTCGTACTCTTAATGGTATTGATTGTTTTATATAAAAATAGATGTGTTTACGAGACTCGTGGTGGTCTAATTTTTAACGTCTTCACCGAACACAAATAATCAGCGGCCAATGATCACGAGTATCATTGGCCAATCGCATATTGATAATAATTGTATCAAATAGGGTATGAGGACTCATCCCTAAGGGCTATTTCTCGTCGGTATTTTTATCCGTTAACTCTTTCTGCTGGTCTTTTGGTAGATGCTTATAGATATAAACACCAGTGAGCAAGGTGAAGAGCAAGGTCGCGATGAGTAGACCAAACACTTTGAAGTTGACCCAAACATCCAACGGTAGGCTGAAAGCAACGTAAACGTTGAGAACGGCACATAGGGTAAAGAACAGCGTCCATGCCCAGTTGATCTTGCCCCATACCGAATCAGGCAGTGTGATCTCTTTGCCTAACATACCTTTAATCGCTGATTTGCCCATGATGTGACTGACCGTCAGGCCAATCGCAAACAGTGCGTAAACGATGGTGACTTTCCATTTAATGAAGTTGTCGTCGTGCAAGAAGATGGTCATGCCACCAAATACGGCAACCATTAGAAAGGTGATGACCTGCATTTTTTCGACTTTCTTGTAGATGAGATAAGTCAAAATAATTTGAACTGCAGAGGCAACGATCAAAGCGCCGGTCGCGGTATAGATGTCGTACATCTTATAAAGCGCAAAGAAAATAATGAGAGGAATGAAATCAAGAATTTGTTTCATGAGACACTGACTATCCAGTTAGTTGAGTTGCTGACAGTCTAACGAAAACTGTCTCGATGCTAAATAGCTCGAGACAATTGGGTGCCAATTAATTCAATCTAACCACTCATCGTGTTTAAAGAGTTGAAGCAGGTTATCGCATTGACGAGGTTTGATAGCGAGGTATCAGCTTTTTGATATCTTCAAGGTAACCTTCGCTCTTTAAGCTGTCTAAGGTGTTTTCGAGCTCTTGCTCACTCATGGCAAAACATGTCGATTTACCGGTCGTTAAGTCGAGATACTCGTGATATTCACGCTCTGTGAAGTGGCCAATTCTGTCCATTAATAGGGTTTTAATTCCATGGTGAATCAAGCCGTAATACGTATGTCTTTGTAAGGTCATAGCCTATCCTCCGTGACAAGCTGCAGTGAAACTGGTGCAACCTGCTGTATATTGGTTGGGTTATCTATGACAAAGCAACTCGAATGCCATTTTCTCCAACGGAACAGAATAAATTCCCGGCTAAATAGAATTGAACTTCTTTTCAAATAGTTAAAGGAAGGTACGTTCTATTCTCTGACAATCAATACGAAACAGACCTCAAATAGTTTCATTTTGAGAACGATGAAATTCTCATTATGACGCTCTACTGCCGCTTATAGTGTGAGCCTTTCAACGGTGATGCCGCTAATCGACGAGCCAATCAACCAGCGTAGATAAGGATGTATTTTGTCGATTCTTGGGTTGCAGCAAGAAGTAACCATTTCCAGAGAAAACACTGCCTTCACTCACTTTTACCAATCTACCTAAATCAATATCTTGCTTGGCCAGTGTGATGTCGCCTATGGCAATGCCAAACCCTTGAATGGCGGCGTTCATAGCTTGATCGAGTGTCGCGAATTGTTGGTTGTTCTTGCTTGAAAGGTCGTGGCTGCCTATGTGCTCTAACCAAAGTCGCCAATCACTTTGCTCATTATTGGCGTGTAGCCAAGTGTATTGGGCAAGCTTGTGTGGCTTGATGATGGTCGATGCGTCGTCGACAAGATGGCTCTGTGTAATGCTTTGTGCTTGGCAAACGGGCGCTAGCTGCTCGTTAAACAATAATTGGCTGATAATCGATTGTTGGTTTGGCTTCTTACCATAGGTAATTACGGCGTCAAACGGATCAAAGCTTGGTTCGAAGACGTGCTTGATGGTCGACGTCAGTTCGACATCAATTTCAGGATAGGCTTGCTGAAAAGACATCAACTTAGGTAGTAGCCAAGAGGTAATACAGCTCGGTGCGTTGAGTTTGATCTTAGACGGAGAGCTAGCCACTTGATTTAGAGCCGATTGCAGCTGATGAATCGTTCCTTGTATCAGGGGAACCAGTTCTTCTCCTTTCGGCGTTAAAGACAATCCGCGAGCATGGCGATAGAAGAGATCACAGCCAAGGCTTTCTTCAAACGACAATACCTGACGACTCACTGCACCTTGCGTAACATTGAGCTCATGTGCCGCGCGTGTAAAGTTGAGGTGCCTTGCCGTAGACAAAAACGCGAGCAAGGTTTTGGTTGAAGGAAGTGTGCGATTCATATCTTTACCTATGACTTTTTATCATGGCTATTATGTGATTATTTCGATTCATTTATCAATAGTGTTCTGTTTGAATGTAAATACTTAATCATCATTTGTGATTCAATATGTGTATAAGTCACATTTTTTGAATATGAAGGCAATGATGAAGACATTGTGATTTTGTGAAAGGGATAGCTTCTTGACATCTTTTATTGATAGCTTAGTGCCTCAGGCTGTAAAAAAATTAATACCTTATCAATCGGCAAGAAGAATTGGTGGTGATGGACGTGTCTGGCTAAACGCCAATGAATTGGAAAGCTCGCTGTTTCAAGGAGAAGCAAGTCACAACCGATACCCAGACTTCTTACCACAAGATATTGCTAAGGCTTATCAAGATTACTGTAGTACCGATGCCGCGACTGTGGCTGTTCGTGGTGCAGATGAAGCGATTGATTTGCTGATCAGAACATTCTGTAAACCGGCGTGCGACAACATACTTATCTGCTCTCCAACGTATGCGATGTATGAGTTTTGCGCTGATGCATTGGCGATTAATACCTTGGACTCTCCATTGCAGGAAGACTTTAGCCTGAACGTCGCTGATATTGTGAATAAGGCAAAACTGGCGAATATCGTGTTTCTTTGCTCACCAAACAATCCAACGGGCAATGTGATTCCTAAATCGGATTTGATTCAGGTACTGGAAGGCACGACTGGAAAATCTCTAGTGGTCGTCGATGAAGCGTATATCGAATTTGAACCACAAACGTCAGCCGTTAGCCTTATTGAGCGTTATCCGCACTTGGTTGTGATTCGCACTTTGTCTAAGGCATTTGGACTGGCTGCAGTTCGTTGTGGTTTTATCTTAGCGAGTCAAAATGTGATGCAGTATGTCGCGAAGCTGATTCCACCTTATCCGATGCCAGATTGCTCATCTCAAATTGTATTAGACGCGTTGTCTGATGAACGAGTCTCAGTGATGCAAGATGCGACGCAGAATCTGGTTGAGCTGCGTAACTGGTTTGCTTGTGAGTTAACGCAGTTTGATTTCATCGAGTCTGTTTACCCTTCATCGACAAACTTTATTTTGCTGCGTCAAAAAGCTGGGCATCAAGTGTTCAGTGTCTTGGCGAAGGACGGCATTGTGACAAGGAACCAAAACCATGAACCGGCTTTGCGTAACTGTGTTCGAATCAGTATTGGTAGCCAAGAGAGCATGCTAGAAGTGATAACGTCACTAACACGCTACCAAATCGAGCTACAACAGACTCAACAAGATCAATATATAGAAACTCAATCTCAACTCGATAAAGATCATATCTAGGATGGCAATGATGAAAAAGATAATACTAGGACTCGCTTGTGCGGCCGCTTTACTTGGTACAACGGTACAGGCGAAAGAAATCCGTTTGGCGTCGGACTTTACGTATCCGCCATTCAACTATAAAAACAGTGACGGTGTGCCTGTCGGGTTTGATATTGAGATAGCTGATGCCTTGTGTGAGCAAGCCAAACTCGATTGCACTTGGGTTTCACAAAGTTGGGATTCGTTAATTCCAAGCTTATTGGCAAGAAAGTCAGACGTGATCATGGCGTCGATGCGTATTACTGAAGAGCGTAAGCGTAAGATCTTATTTACTGATAAGTACTACCAAACTCCAGCCGTGTTTGTTGCTGCTAAAAGCGCGGAGTTCAGCGTCGATGAGGCAGGCTTAGCGGGCAAAACCATCGGTGTTCAGCAAGGTACGATTCACGATCGCTACGTAACCGACAAGTTTGGTGATGTGGCAAACATTAAACGCTATACCGGCCAAGATGAAGTTTATCTGGATCTGCAAAACGGTCGTCTAGATCTAACCTTTGGCAACTCGGATCAACTGTCATTGGCTTTCTTAGACAAGAAAGAAGGTGAGGGCTTTGAATTTAAAGGTAAAGCAGTGACCGACAAAGCCTACATTGGCGAGGGTACGGCGTTAGCACTAAGAAAGCAGGATTCAAAACTGGCGAAACAATTCAATGCCGCGATTGAAGAGATCAGAGCGAACGGTACTTACGACAAGATCGCCGCTAAGTACTTTACGTTTGATATCTATGGCGCTGATTTGTAATTCGTCTAACGCCTAAAAATTAGAACACCAAAAACAAAAATCCGAGGGCTGTGAGGCTCTCGGATTTTTGTTACAAATAATTCATCCTCTCAAGCTTCTCTCTATTGCCTTTATCTATTCTTGTTACCTAAATTCAGCCGAAAACCTTGCCTTCATCACCTCACAAAGCACTGTTCACGACTCGCGTTTTAGAACGAGGAGACCTTCTTTGTCGTGCTCCATAACTGAATTTAATGTCTTAAAATAGCATAAATATATCGGTAATTTTTTGCTAAGAGATTGTTCTAAAAGCAGTTGAAAGTAATCGGAATTCCCAAAAAATCCGAAGTTAGACTGCTTAATGGTCTAATTAGTCCCAAATATGATTGGTATCACAATCAATTAGGTTCTCAGGCCAATAGATAAACCTTAGTTCACAAAATATACATATAGTATTGTAATACAAAATTCATGGAGGTAAGAATGTTGTAATGAAACGTTACTGCTATGAGCGATGTGCAATAGAACGTTAGATTTCAAACTTAGCTATAGCGTTGCATATAAAAACTGTACCTCTTACAAAATGGATTCTGGAGAAGAACATGAAAAAACACCTACTGACGATTGCAGCGGCTTCAATTCTTATGGCATTTGGCGCTCAAGCAAAAACTTTGACGTTAGGGCATGCAATGTCATTAGAAAGCGCAGCTCACCAAGGCATGGTGATCATGGCTGATAAAGTTAAAGAAAAATCGAATGGTGAACTTACGATTAAGATCTTTCCAAACGGTCAATTAGGCTCTGAACGTGACCAAGCGGAGCAAGTTGTTACTGGCGCGATTGATATGGCCAAAATCAATGGTGGGTTAGCCGAATCTTTTGAACCAACGTTTAAGGTTAATGCATTGCCTTTCTTATTCCGTGACGTTCCACATATGAGAACGTTCATGCGAAGTGAAGCTGCACAAGAGATGTTGCTTTCAAGTGAAGGTAAAGGCTTCATCGGTCTTACATTCTATGACTCAGGCACACGTAGCTTCTACGCTAAAAAAGCCATTAACTCACCGGCTGATCTCGCTGGTATGAAAGTTCGAGTTCCGGGTTCTCCAACCATGATGGAAATGGTTAACCTATTAGGTGGTAAAGCAACGCCTGTACCTTTCAATGAGGTATACACGGCGCTGCAACAAGGCGTAATTGACGGTGCTGAAAATAATATTTCTAGCTTAGTTGAAATGAAACACAGCGAAGTTGCCAAATTTTACTCTATGGACCAGCACATGATGACACCTGACGTGATCATCATTTCAGAATACAAATGGGGTTCATTAACGGCAGAAGAGCAAAAGATCTTAAAAGAAGCTGCTGCTGAGTCTCTTGAAGAGCAGATCAAAATCTGGGATGCAACAGATGACATGAACAAAGAGAAAGGAATGAAAGAAGGTGTCACGTTTGTTGAAGTTGATAAAGCCCCTTTCCGTGCAGCTGTTAAACCTATGATTGATGTGGCGAAAAAAGATCCAAAACTAGCTCCATTCATTGAAAAAATTGAAGCTCTTTAATCAGTCTTAGTGAAAATATAATTTTGCCTTGGCTTTGCTAAGGCAAAATTTTTTGAGGTATCACACCATGTTAGCAACTTTCAGAAACCTACTTGATAGGCTGATTCTTTTTGTCTCTTCTTTTGCACTAATGTTACTTGTCGTTACTGTCACTTGGCAGGTCTTTAGTCGTTATGTTTTGAATGATCCAAGTAACTGGACTGATGAACTTGCTCGTTATGCGATGGTATGGCTTGGCTTATTAGGAGCAAGCTACTTATTCGGTATCAAAGGACACTTAGCAATAACGTTATTGGATGGTTATCTTAAGGGTAAAGCACATATCGCATTACATGTACTCATCAATATCATTTCTGGCGCATTTGTATTTCTAGCAATGCTTCAAGGTGGCATCGCCCTAATGGGAAGAACCACACAACAACTCTCTCCAGCACTGCAATTACCGATGTCGACGGTGTATTCAATATTGCCGATTTCAGCCGTTATTATCCTCATTTATTTGGTCATGAATACGTTTGATCTTTTTTGTGAACCCAACAAAAAATAAGTTTTAAAAGGACTCTATATTATGGATTTGTCCATTGGTGTTTGGCTGCTAGGCCTATTCTTATTCATGATCGCGATAAGCATGCCGATTGCGATTGCAATTGCCATGTCATCTTTAACCATCATGTATTTCATCTTACCGTTTGAAGTCGCCAGTATTACTGCGGGTCAAAAAATCATTACCGGTATTGATAGTTTCAGTTTATTAGCCATCCCTTTCTTTATCCTCGCGGGGAATATAATGAATGTAGGTGGCATCGCGAGTCGACTCATCAACCTTGCAAAGCTCTTGGTTGGTTGGATCCCGGGCTCACTTTTTCACGTGAACATCTTCGCCAATATGATGTTTGGCGCCGTTTCAGGATCAGCCGTTGCAGCAGCAGCTGCGGTTGGTAAAACCTTAGGCCCAGAATTAGAAAAAGATGGTTATGATAAAAACTTAGCAACAGCAGTAAACGTTGCATCTTGCCCGGCAGGCTTATTAATACCGCCGAGTAATTCACTGATCGTATTTTCAGTGGTATCGGGTGGAACATCCGTTGCGGCGTTGTTTATCGCAGGGTATGTCCCAGGTATTCTAATGGGCTTAAGTTGTATGGTCGTCGCCTATTTCATCGCTAAAAAGAAGGGCTACAAAACAAGTGCGAATGACGGCTTCACAACGAAAGATGTGCTGAATATTGTTTGGCAAGCAACACCAAGCTTAGGGCTTATTGTTGTTGTTATTGGCGGTATTATTGGTGGTATATTCACTGCAACAGAAGGGGCATGTATAGCGGTTCTATACTCTTTTATACTGTCACTCTGTTACCGAACCCTCAAATGGGCACACTTTCCGATAATTTGTAGAGAAACGGTTCAGGTTACTGGCATTATGCTGTTCTTGATTGGTGCTTCTACCATTATGTCATGGGCAATGGCGTTTACCGGTCTACCAACCATGATCAGTGATTGGATGCTCTCTATTTCAGACAATCCAATTATCATCTTTATTCTGATGAACCTGATTCTACTGATTGTGGGTATGTTTATGGACCTTACGCCAGCCGTATTGATCTTTACCCCTATCTTTATGCCGATTGCTGAGCATTTAGGCATGCATCCAATTCACTTCGCGATGATGATTATCTTCAACTTATGTATTGGCATTGCAACGCCACCCGTTGGTACGGCGCTATTTGTGGGTTGTAGTGTCAGTGGCTCTAAGATTGAAAACGTTATAAGAAGTATCATGCCGTTTTGTGCCGTATTGATCGTCACACTGTTGGCCATTACTTTTATTCCTGAAATTAGTTTGGCTCTGCCTCGTGCGTTTGGACTCATCAATTAGCCTGACAAGGGTAAGATTTACCGAATCAATATCGATCATTACCTAATAAAAAAACCGCCTCATGAAGGCGGTTTTATTTATCAATCAAACTGAAGCTTAATATTACGCTTGCTGTTTTTGTAGCTCAGCTTCTTTCGCTTCGTCTTCGATTAGAGAATCAACGATGACTGCACATGCTGCATCACCAGTGATGTTTAGAGCAGTACGGATCATGTCGAAGATACGGTCTAGAGCGAACAACAGAGGTAGACCTTCAATAGGGATACCAGCTGCTAGAAGAACCGCAACCACTAGGAAAGAAGGACCTGGAACACCTGCTTGACCAACTGCGCCTAGAGTCGACGTTACGATGATAGCAATGTAAGCACCCATAGACAGGTCGATGTTGAACAGCTGTGCGAAGAAGATAGCAACTAGGCCGTAGTAAATTGCGTTACCAGACATGTTGATCGTCGCACCAAGTGGCAGAACGAATGAAGCCGTAGAGTTACGAACGCCAAGTTCTTTCTCTACCGTTTCCATTGTTACTGGCAGTGTCGCCATTGAAGAGGCTGTTGATAGTGCAACCGCTTGAGGCTTCTTCATTGCCACTAGGAACTTCTTAGCAGAAGTCTTAGTGAAGATTTGAATCATTAGCGGGTAAGCAACAAAGCCGAAGATCAGAATCGCAGCGATGTAGACAACGAACAGTTTGAACACAACCATAAGTGCGCCAAAGCCGAATGTACCCACAGCTTCTGCCATTAGGCCGAATACGCCAAGTGGTGCAATGATCATAACCTTGTTGATCATCCAAACCATAGCGTCAACAATCGCGTTTACGCCATTGATGATAGGGTCACGTTTCTCTTTCGCTTGTTTAGAAATCGCAATACCGAAGAATAAGCAGAAAACTAGAATTTGCAGAATGTTTGCTTCATTCAGTGATTGGAAAACGTTGGTCGGGATCATGCCTGTGATGGTTGCCCAGAACGTTGGAAGTTCACCTTTCGCAGCGTATTCAGAAGAGAACATGCCTTCAACGCCAGAAACATCGATACCACGACCTGGTTCGAATATTTCACCCATTACTAGCGCTAGTGCTACAGCAAGTGCAGACGTTAGTGCAAAGTAACCTAGAGTGGTCACGCCCACTTTACCTGCTGATGAGCTGTTGCCTAGACCAGCAGCACCTGAAATTAGGGCAACCGCGACTAGAGGGATAACCAGCATCTTGATCAAATTGATGAAGATAGCACCCAGTGGAGCGAACATAGTTGCGCTGTCACCCATCATCGCACCGACTAGGGTACCGATGATCATTGCAATAACGACTTGAACGCCGATGTTGCTTAGTAAACTCTTTTCTTTTAACACTTCCATAACCTCTGTGCTACTAAATATAAAAATCCCAGAACTACTCACCAATGTACGATGTACCATTGGATTAATATTTCGCGAGAAGTTTTACACGTATCCTTTACATTTATCAATATGAGCAGAGATGAAAGAACACCAAAAAGCAGTAATTGAATGTCATTTGATGATTTTTCACACCAAAGCAAACGTTTGCTTTTTGATTTGTCATTATTTTTATAAATGGTGGTGATGTTTTGGTGGGGTATTATAGGTGTGCTACAGGTTTGTATGAGGTGTTGTTTTTATCAGAAATTTAACAATTGAGAGGGTTTGGACGTGTTCTCGGAGAAAAACTCCCACAGCGCAAATTATCGCACTAGTGGGAGCCTATTTATTATTTTTGCGTTGCCGCTTTCATTGGCGTAACAAACTCAGCAAGTGCTTTAAGCATTGCTTCTGGTTGTTCAACGTTGTTTTCAATGATTTTCACAACCGCAGAGCCAGAGATAGCACCAGCAGCGCCAGCTTCGATGGCTTCTTTTACTTGCTCAGGAGCAGAGATACCGAAACCAAGCAGTGCTGGTGGCGCATCAAACTTGTTCAAACGGTCAAGTAGGGCAGTCACAGGCATGTTTGCTTTGGTTTCTGCACCCGTTACGCCAGCACGAGAAAGTAGGTAAGTGTAACCACCACCTAGCTCAGAAACCGATTGAAGCGTCTCATCACTTGCTGTTGGTGGAGCAATAAAGATTGGGTGAATACCAAACTTCTTAGCTGCAGCAACAAACTCGCCACTCTCGTTGGTTGGTACATCAGCAATCAATACTGAATCGATACCTGCATTCGCACAACGCTCGTAGAAGTTCTCGATACCACGTGCGTACACCAAGTTTGCGTACATCAGTAGGCCGATTGGCAGATCTGGGTATTTAGCACGAATTTGACCAATAAGATCAAAACACACATCTGGCGTTACTTTTGAATCTAACGCGCGAATATTTGCGCCTTGGATTGTCGGGCCATCTGCAAGCGGATCGGAGAATGGAATACCAAGCTCAAGTGCATCTGCACCCGCTTCAACCAAAGTTTCCATGATCTTAAGCGATTGCTCAGGGTTAGGATCACCAACTGTTACGAATGGTACGAATGCGCCCTGATTCTTTTCAGCTAAGCGAGTGAAGAGTGATTGATAGCGATCCATTATAATGCTCCTTTCTCTTTAAGAATGTCGTGTACAGAGAAAATGTCTTTGTCACCACGGCCAGATAAGTTAACGACTAATAGCTGTTCTTTCTCTGGATCATCGTGAGCCATTTTGATTGCATGAGCCAAAGCATGAGATGACTCTAGCGCTGCGATAATACCTTCTTTACGTGCAATCAATTGGAACGCTTCTAGCGCTTCGTCATCGGTCACGTTGTCGTATTCAGCACGGCCAATGGCATTTAGGTGCGCGTGTTGAGGACCCACTGATGGGAAATCTAGACCCGCAGATACAGAGTAAGACTCTTCTACTTGCCCGTTCTCATCTTGCATCAGTGGTGCTTTCATACCGAAGAAAATACCTGTTTTACCGTGTTTAAGTGGTGCGCCGTGTTGGTCGGTATCAATACCTTTACCAGCAGGCTCTACACCGATTAGGCGTACAGACTCTTCTTCAATGAAATCTGCGAACATACCGATAGCGTTTGAACCACCGCCGACACAAGCGATAACCGCATCAGGAAGGCGACCTTCACGAGCTAGAATTTGGTTCTTCGTTTCTTCACCAATCATGCGTTGGAAATCACGAACAATCGTTGGGAATGGGTGAGGGCCCGCTGCAGTACCCAATAGGTAGTGCGCGTCTTCATAAGTTGCCGACCAGTCACGTAGCGCTTCGTTACATGCATCTTTTAGCGTTGAAGAGCCAGAATGAACAGGGATAACCTCTGCGCCCATTAGCTTCATACGGAACACGTTCGGGCTTTGACGTTCAACGTCTTTTGCACCCATGTATACACGACACTTAAGACCTAGTAGAGCACACGCTAGAGCCGTTGCCACACCGTGTTGGCCTGCCCCAGTTTCAGCGATGATTTCCTGCTTACCCATACGTTTTGCTAGCAATGCCTGACCAAGAACTTGGTTTGTCTTGTGAGCACCGCCGTGAAGTAGATCTTCACGCTTTAGGTACAGTTTGGTTTTTGTACCTTTTGTTAGGTTGCGTGCTAGCGTTAGTGCCGTTGGACGACCAGCGTACTCTTGAAGAAGCGTCATGAATTCGCTGCGGAACTCAGGATCGGCTTGTGCATCGATAAATGCTTGTTCAAGTTGGTCTAGTGCTGGCACTAGGATCTGCGGTACGTATTGACCACCGTATTCACCAAAGTAGGCATCGAGTTTAGCCATTGTGTTATTCCTTCAATTCTACTGATGTGTATTCACACCAAGTCATTTAATCTTGTTTGAGCTTCGCAAAAGGCAAAGCTCACAAATATGTTTTTAGTTTCTGCTTTCTAATTTCTAGCGCCGAGCTTGGACTAGTAATTACGAATCGCAGCAAAAGCACGTTGCAGTTTGTCTGCGTCTTTTTTGCCTGGAGCAGATTCAACACCAGAGTTTAGGTCTAATCCTAAGCAACCCAACTTAGCCGCTTGGTTAGCATTTTCTGGGGTTAGACCACCCGCCAACATGATTGCGCTTTGGTTGTTGATTAGGTTCCAATCGAACACTTGGCCTGTGCCACCAGTTTGAGAACCCACTTTAGTATCTAGCAGGTGACGAGTCACGTTGCTTTCCAGTAATTCTGGTAGCGAGCTCTCAGCATCGGGAGAAACACCGTAAGCTTTCCAAATCTCAACGCTTTCAGGTAGTGACTGTTTTAGCTCATCGACAAACGCTTGAGACTCATCACCGTGCAATTGCACAGCGAACAGGCCTAGCTCAGAAACCGTTTTCGCAACGTCAGTAACGCTGTGGTTTTGGAACACACCCACGTAGTTCAAAGGTGCGCCGCTCATAGTCAAACGAGCCGCTTCGATATCCACATGACGCTTAGATGCTTCAACGAATATCAGACCACCGAATACCGCACCAGCTTGATAAGCCTTTGCTGCATCGTCAGAGTGAGTTAAACCACACACCTTGTTTTCACCCAGTGTTACTTTGCGTACCGCAAGCTCGAGGTTCTTCTCTGCCATTAGAGAGCTACCGATTAGGAAGCCATCTGCAAACGTTGAAAGGTCACGAACTTGTTGATGTGTGTAGATGCCAGACTCTGAAATCACAACTGCGTTTGGAGCCAGTTCGCGAATCAGCGGCGCCAACTCTTTAGTACGGTTCAAATCAGTCGAAAGGTCACGAAGATTACGGTTGTTAATGCCGATCACCTTAGCGTTTAGAGCGACTGCACGGTGAAGCTCTTCTTCGTTGCTGACTTCGGTCAATACACCCATGTTGAGTGAGTGAGCGACTTCCGCCAGCGCTTTGTACTCTTCGTCATCTAATACCGATAGCATTAACAAGATAGCATCAGCTGAGTAATGACGAGCTAGATACACTTGGTAGGTATCAACCATGAAGTCTTTACACAGGATAGGCTGCTTAGCAATGCTGCGAACTTTAGGTAAAAACTCAAAGTCACCTTGGAAGTACTTCTCGTCTGTCAGCACAGAAATCGCGTTTGCGTGGTTGTTGTAAACAGAAGCAATGTAGTCGAGGTCAAACTCGTCACGGATTAAACCTTTTGACGGAGAGGCCTTTTTACATTCAGTGATGAAAACCGTTTGTTCTCCGCTCAGAGCGTCATAAAAGCTGCGGTCTGTTGCAGTTAGTGACGCTTTAAACTCGTCTAATGGTTGAGTCTGCTTACGTGCTTCAACCCATTGGTATTTATCACGAACGATTTTTGCTAATACTTCCGCCATTTCAGCTTCTTTGACTGAAACGTGGGTCGACAGTTTATCGGTAGTCTGTGTCATGTTCTTTGTCTCGATTCGTCGTTCGTTAGGCGTGTGCAGCAAGCTTTTGTACAAGCTCGTATGCTTTGCCAGAGTTCATCGCGTCAATTGCTTGCTGTGCGTTGGCTTTTAGGTCTTCGTGACCAAACAGACGCATCAGTAGAGCAACGTTGACTGCCACTGCGCCAACTTGACCATCAGTGCCTTTACCCGTCAGGATATCGGTTGTGATGGCTTTGTTCTCTTCTGGCTCGCCGCCCTTGATTGCTTCAAGAGGGTGAGTGTTCAAACCAAAGTCTGCTGGTGTCACTGTGTATTCGTGAATTGTGCCATCTTTGATTTCAGCAACCATGGTTTCGCCGTGAATCGCTACTTCATCAAGGCCGCTACCGTGAACAACCGCCGCGCGCTTCATGCCCATTTGCAGCATGGTTTCTGCGATAGGGCGTACCAGCTCTTTGCTGTAAACACCCATTAGCTCGATGTTAGGGCGAGCAGGGTTAATCAGTGGGCCAAGAATATTGAAGATAGTGCGCGTTTTCATTGTTTGACGAACCGGCATCGCGTGACGTACACCAACGTGATATTGCGGAGCAAATAGGAATGCTACGCCAAGTTCATCAACAGCCGTACGTGTGTCTTCAGCTGTCATCGCTAGGTTGATACCGAACGAATCCAGTAGGTCAGAAGAGCCTGATTTGCTCGATACGCTGCGGTTACCGTGCTTCGCGACTTTTAAGCCACACGCTGCGGCAACAAATGCAGAAGTCGTCGAGATATTGATGGTGTTGTGACCGTCGCCACCTGTACCTACGATGTCTGCGAAATCGTAATCAGGGCGCGGGAACGGGTTTGCATTCGCAAGTAGTGCTTTTGCTGCGCCTGCAATTTCATCGGGCGTTTCGCCTTTGATTTTCAGTGCAGTTAGCGCAGAAGCCATCAAGATTGGGTCTAGTTCACCCTTGATGATCACATCAAATAACTGTTGGCTTTCTTCTTGAGTAAGAGACTGCTGTTCGTAAAGTTTATTAATCTGTTCCATGATCGTTTCCTATATCGTCTTTTTCTCAAGAGCCCATTCGATAGCGTTTGCTAGAAGCGTTGCACCGTAGGTCGTCATAATTGATTCAGGGTGGAATTGGAATCCACACACCTTGTCTTGTTCTTGAACCACAGACATCACCAAATCATCGACTTCAGCGGTCACCGTTAGGCTATCAGATACATGCGTTGCCACTAAAGAGTGGTAGCGAGCGATAGCCAATGGCGAAGGTAAGCCTTGGTAAGTCGCATGGTTTTGGTGTTCCATCATCGACACCTTACCATGAATGATTTCGCCAGCGCCTGCAACGGTGCCGCCATAGGCTTCAACAATCGCTTGGTGGCCTAAGCAAATACCAATCATTGGCACTTTACCTTTTAGAAGCTGAATCAGCTCTGGCATACAGCCCGCATCTGCTGGAGCGCCAGGGCCTGGTGAAAGCAGTGCAACAGGGTTGTCTAGTTCGTTGATCGCCGCTTCAACTACTTTTGCAGGAATGTTGTTACGGTAAATTTTTACGCTGTGACCTAATGAACGAAATTGGTCTACAAGGTTGTAAGTGAACGAGTCGAAGTTATCGATGAATACAATATCAGCCATGATTACGACTCCTTCTTATTTGATGAGTGTTGGTTTGTAGCAGAGCTCTTAGTATGAGCTGCTTGAATCGCTGAGATAACCGCTTGTGCCTTGCCGCGAGTTTCATCGGCTTCTGCTTGTGGGTCTGAATCGAATACCACACCAGCGCCAGCTTGTACTTGTGCTACGCCATCTTCAACGTAAGCAGAGCGAATTACGATACAAGTATCTAGAGTCCCTTCACCAGTTAGATAACCGACTGCACCACCGTAGCTACCACGACGCGTTTTTTCTACGTCTCGAATAAGCTGCATTGCGCGGATTTTTGGTGCGCCCGTTAGCGTGCCCATGTTCATACAAGCTTGGTAAGCGTGCAGAGCATCTAAGTCTTCACGGAGCTGACCAACAACACGAGAAACCAAGTGCATTACATGGCTGTAGCGGTCTACTTTCAGTAAGTCTGCTACGTGGCGAGTGCCAGCTTCGGCAATACGTGCCACATCGTTACGCGCTAGGTCAACTAGCATCATGTGCTCGGCGTTTTCTTTCTTGTCGGTACGCAGTTCAAGCTCGATACGGCTGTCTAGGTCGAAATCGATTTGACCGTCAGGGCGCTTACCACGACGACGAGTACCAGCAATCGGGTAGATCTCGATTTGGTTGGTTTCTGTCTCGTATTTCAGCGCGCTTTCTGGAGATGCACCGAACAGAGTAAACAGCTCGTCTTGCATGTAGAACATGTAAGGGCTTGGGTTGCTTTGTTTGAGTTCTTTATAAGCCGCCAGTGGGGCAGGGCAAGGTAGAGTGAAGCGGCGTGAAGGTACCACTTGGAATACATCGCCTTTAACTACGTACTCTTTTAAATCACGAACCGTTTGGCAGAAGTCTTCATCTGAAACGCTAGGTACAGCTTCAACGTTGTCTAACGGCGTTACTTCAGTGATGGCCTTCAGGGACTGACACTGAGTTTGAATGTCGGCTAGACGGTCAGTTAATTGCGCTTTGATGTTGTCATCTTGAGCAAATAAGCTCGCGTGAAGTAGGCCTTCGTTCTCTTGGTGATCGAAACGCAATAGTGTTTCAGCTACATAGAAGACAAAGTCAGGACAATTGTTGGTTGCTTCAGCATCACCTAGTGGCTCAAAGTTTGCCACGATGTCGTAAGCGAATAAGCCCGCCATGAATAATGCGTGTTTGTTATCCGCGTCTTGCTCAAAGCTGTGCTGAACTAAACGTAGAGCATCGAATGAAGAGGCTTCTCTTAAACGTGAGTCTTCGTCTAATTCGTTGCTTGGCTCGATAAAAGTCAGCGTCAAAACGTTATCAGTAAGGTCAGATTTAATTTCTGCTTTCACGTTTTGAGTGAGATGTTCGATAAGCGCTTGACCGTTTTCAGTCAATGCTTGAAAGGTTACTTCATGTCCGCGACATACGATGCGAACAGCAGAGTCGATAAGGAGTAGGCTTGTCAGGTTCTGTTTAGATTCAATCTCGGCAGATTCCAACAAAAGACTATCAGTTTTGTTTTCACACAAAGTATGAAAAACGCTGGTTGGATCTTGCGAGTAAGGAACTGAAGAATTGATGACCTCAATGGTTCCCAGCTTTTTGATTTCAATGGCCTTGTTCACAAGACCTCCTTTATGATTCTTTAAATTTCCTGCCGTACATAGTCGCATAAAGATACCTTTCACCCAATCTAGAATATGGTCAATTCGATGATTTGTTAGTCAGTTGAATGTGAGATGTTCGACAAATTAAAAAGCCCGCTATTAAAGCGGGCTTAGTGATAACTTTTTTATAAACAAACTGTTTAATTAGAAGTACACGTTAGCCCACCAAGAACTTGTCCAAGTGCGCCACCAATTAAGCACTGAACTTGCTTCTACTGAAGAAAGTTCTAAAACTTTATCTTTATGGTTTTGGTTAAATTCTTGTAACATGGTGAACCTATCAAATGTGATACTTCGTATTTGTGTACTAGTTAACTAGTTTTCTGCTTGCGGGTCAAGTGTGTTGACACAAATATAACGATAAAAATTGAAAACAATGAAAAAGAATATATGAGAATTGATCTACATAGTCATACAACAGCCTCAGATGGCCGACTTACTCCACCTGAGCTAATTGACCGAGCGCTTGGCTTTAACATCGAAGCGCTAGCGATTACAGATCATGACACGACTGATGGGCTTGCTGAAGCACGCAGCTATATTGCGGATAACAACCTTCCTATTCAGTTGATAAACGGCATTGAGATTTCGACTGTTTGGCAAAACAAAGATATCCATATTGTTGGGTTAAACGTTGATCCTGAGTCACCAGAACTCAAAGCGCTCATTGAACAACAGAAGCAACACCGTATTGGGCGTGCTGAGATGATCGCTCACCGTCTTGAGAAAGCGACTCGTGAAGGGGTGTTAGAAGAAGTTAAATTGATTGCGGGTGATGCACCAATCACTCGCGCTCACTTTGCTAAGTGGCTAGTCGACAATGGCTATGCGAAAACTATGCAGCAGGTGTTTAAAAAGTTTCTTACTCGTAATAACCCAGGTTATGTGCCGCCAACTTGGTGTTCAATGAGTGATGCTGTCACGGCTATTCATGCTGCTGGTGGACAAGCCGTACTCGCTCACCCTGGGCGATATGGACTTACAGCCAAGTGGGTTAAGCGCCTGCTAGCGGCATTTGTTGAAGCGAAAGGGGATGCGATGGAAGTAGCTCAACCTCAGCAAGCGCAACAAGAAAGACGCACACTCGCGGATTATGCTATACAATACAAACTATTAGCCTCCCAAGGCAGTGATTTCCATTACCCATCTCCGTGGATGGAACTTGGACGCAATCTCTGGCTACCTTCTGGGGTCGAAGAAGTATGGAAAGATTGGGAGTTTCAAACGGTTTCACCATCTGAATAGTCTTTAGGTGAGCCAGCTCCTTCTGATGATAGAGTCGAGAGATTCGATAACGAGGATCAATAATGAGCCAGTTTTTTTATGTACACCCAGATAACCCACAAGCACGCTTAATTACTCAAGCGGTTGCGATTATTCGCAATGGCGGCGTTGTGGTTTATCCAACAGATTCCGGTTATGCGCTGGGCTGTCAGCTTGAAAACAAACAAGCACTTGAACGTATCTGTAAAATTCGTCGCATCGATGACAAGCACAATTTCACCTTGTTATGTCGTGATCTTTCTGAATTATCACTGTATGCACGCGTCGATAACGTGGCTTTCCGTCTACTGAAAGCACATACACCAGGTGCTTACACGTTTATCTTTAAAGCAACCAAAGAAGTGCCAAAGCGTTTGATGAACGCCAAGCGTAAAACGATTGGTATTCGTGTCCCAGACAACAAGATTGCACTCGACCTTTTGGAAGCGATGGGTGAACCATTAATGTCGACGTCTCTGATTCTGCCGGGTAACGAGACTACGGAGTCGGATCCAGAAGAAATTCGTGACAGCCTAGAACATGCGGTTGATGTCATTTTGAATGGCGGTTACTTAGGTGAGCAACCGACAACGGTTATTGACTTCAGTGACGATGATGCCGTGGTTCTACGTCGTGGTGCTGGCGATCCTGCGCCGTTTGAATAATCGCTTTACTGATTAACAGTCTGTAACCATACAGCAAACCTGCCACAGTAAATAACAAGTGCTTTTTGGCAGGTTATTTGCGATAATACGCGACCGCGATTTGGTCGCGAAAAATTCATTCGACGTCTGTGAAGACGACAATTAGGTAGAAAAGAGTAAATGAGCGAAAAATTACAGAAGGTTTTAGCGCGAGCTGGTCACGGTTCTCGTCGTGAACTAGAAGGTTTAATCAAATCTGGTCGTGTAAGTGTTAACGGTCAAGTTGCGAAACTGGGCGAGCGTCTTGAAGACGAGAACTCAGTGATCCGTATCGATGGCCATACTGTTTCAGGCAAGGCTTCTGAAGAAGTGGTTTGTCGTGTACTTGCTTACTACAAACCTGAAGGTGAGCTTTGTACTCGTCACGATCCTGAAGGCCGCCGTACTGTTTTCGATCGTCTACCTAAGATCCGTGGTTCTCGTTGGATTTCAGTTGGTCGTCTTGATGCAAACACATCAGGCCTTTTGCTTTTCACTACTGATGGTGAGCTTGCAAACCGTCTAATGCACCCAAGCCGTCAGGTTGAACGTGAGTACCTAGTACGTGTATTCGGTGAAGTGACTGAGCAGAAAGTTAAAAACGTTACTCGTGGCGTACAACTAGAAGACGGCATGGCTCGTTTTGAAGATGTGGTTTACGCTGGTGGTGAAGGTATGAACCATACTTTCTATGTAGCGATTAACGAAGGTCGTAACCGTGAAGTTCGTCGTCTTTGGGAATCACAAGAAACAACAGTAAGCCGCCTGAAACGTGTACGTTACGGTGATATCTACCTTGATAAGAAACTGCCTCGTGGCGGTTGGAAAGAGCTAGATCTTCAAGAAGTTAACTACTTGCGTGAGCTTGTTGAGCTTAAGCCTGAGAAAGAGACACTGTTGGATCTTGATCCTTCAAACACTTCTCGTAAGCGTGAGCGTTCTCGTAGCCAAAAAATTCGTCGCGCTGTTAAGCGTCACGAAGAGCGTGCAAACGCACCAAAAGGCCGTAGCAACCAAACTAAGCGTAAGAAGCCTGCAACTCGCGGTACTACAACACCTGATTCAGGTCGTAGCGCTCCAGCTGCAAACAAAGGCAAACCTCAGGCTAACAAAAGTAAGCCTAAACTGAACAACGGTCGTCCGGCTAAACCAGCTAAGCCAAGAACACGTCAGTAATTACGTAATTTATTGCGCGTAAAGCTTCATTAGCTAAAAGCACTGAATACTAAAAAACCTGCTCATTGAGCAGTTTTTTTTACGTCTAGAAGAAATAAAAGATTCGGGATGCGAGTAATCGAGTATCGAAAACATACTGCCATAATCGGCAGTAAGCATGCTCTTCGCATCTCTTATCTCGTTTACACGTATCTATAAATCTTTTCGCATCTCGTATCTCGTTCTATTTACTTATGATTCGAGAAGTTATCGCCTTTCGCTAATCGGTCGTAAAGCACTACATTCACTGATGCTGCTAGGTTCATGCAGCCGTTGGTCGGAACGTAAATCGTCTCACGACAGAAATCTGTGATCTCTTTCTTTAGCGTGCCATCTTCTGGGCCAAAAATGTAAAACGCGCGTGGTGGGTGCTTGTAATCAGGTAGAGGCTTAGCACCTTCAATCAGATCAACAGCAACCGGCACGCAGCCTACTGGAATAATATCTTTCAGCTCTTCAACACCAATCAAAGGCAGGGCTAAGTGCTTTTCTTTGGTGTCGGTATGGAATTTTCGCGCATGGTCGTAGCGTGTGCCAGTGTAAAACACAGAGTTGGCGCCGTAGCAGCCAGCTGCTCGCATCACTGAGCCTACGTTTTCTGGCGTCTTTGGGTTAACTAGGCCAATGCAGGCATAGCCTTTTGATTGTGTGTCTGTTTTTGCTTTGGTCATAATCAGTGAATCTAACGTTGATGATGAAAGTGATGAATCACGATGGAAAATAGCGTGATAAAAATAGCCGAGCAATGGGCTCGGCTAACTTTTAACTCGCTTACATGAATACTTGTTTACTCATGCAGATGAGCGTCAACAGCGGTATTAGTCGCGTTTCCACAGCATGTGACAGAACTTATGTTCTGGATCACGGCTGATTAACATGCGAGCAAATACGTCGTCTAGAACGTCATCAGCTTCATTCACAAGACCAATGCGCACTTCAGCGTAGATCTCTTTGTCGACTTCAAAGCCAACATGTTCAACCCAATCATCGCCAGTTTCAACAAGCTCTGCTGCGCCACGATCTTCAAACTGAGCAGTGAAAAGAATCACGTCTGCAGGCTCTAGGTTGTCAGGTGCCATCTCTAGGAAGATGTCGTATGCAGTGTCAATTGCGTCGTCATAAGACATTAGGTCGTTAGCTTCGGTCATAATAAGTATCTTAGCTTGCGCGGTTCATGTATTTACGTTCAGCAGTGTTTACTACTACTTTGTCGCCAGTCGCGATGTATTCAGGTACTTGAATAGTAAGACCTGTAGAAAGACGAGCAGGCTTAGTACGAGCAGACGCTGATGCACCTTTGATTGAAGGATCAGTCTCTTCGATAACTAGTTCAACAGATGTTGGTAGCTCAAGCGTTGCAGCGTTGCCGTCGATAAGGATCGCGTACATGCCTTGAGTTTCTTCGTTGATGAACAGTAGTTCGTCTTCGATAGTCTCACCGTTGAAGATGAATTGTGTGTAATCTTCGTTGTCCATGAAGATGTACTCGTTGCCATCAACGTAAGAGAACATTACTGCACGCTTAGTTACGTCAATAGTTTCAACAATTTCGTCAGCCTTGTGGCGAACTTCAGTTTTAACGCCAGTTGCTACATCGTTACCACGGAAGCGGTAAATCTTTTGGCCGCCACGGCCGCCTGGTGTTGTTACTTCGATATCTTTAACGATCACTGTTTTGCTTTCTACTGTGATAGCAAAACCTTTTTTAATTTCACTTGCTCTAGGCATTTTGTGTTTGTCCTTAGTGGGTCTATCCGCTGATTATATCTCGGAGATGCTATAAATAGGAATAGCTTGAATCATAAAGTCACCTAGGCGATCATAGAGTTATAGTTAAATCATTATTTTATTTACCGAAACGACCTATGCAGCTACCCGTTATTGACCCAACACAGCCTTTTCAACCTGAATTTCAACCTGTGGTTAACGATCTGATTACCTTTCTAAAAGGTGGGTTAGGATCTAATCTGCACAGTATTTATATTTATGGCAGTGTGGCTCGTAAGCAAGCCGTCTTCGGTCGCTCCAATCTAGATGTGGTTGTGGTGACCCATCGACCGTTTCCTGACCAACGAACCACTTTGTTGAACACCATCAAATGGCGTTTCCAAAAGAGCTTCCCGCAGGTAACTCAAGTGGCGATAAAAACTACCTTAGTGAGTGAGATAGTCGATTTCGACAATATCTTCACTTGGGGTTTTATGCTCAAGCATTTAGCCGTGTGTGTGCATGGTGAAGACTTATCAGACTGCTATGGTGATTTTGAAACAAGTTGGGAAATCGCTAAGCACTGGAATATGGATGCGGAAAACTGGTTGGCGGTGTATCGCAACAAGATCGCAAGAGCGACAACGCCAGAACAACAAGTCGCTGCGCAGGTGATTATTGCCAAGAAGCTTCTACGGGCGAGTTACTCACTGGTGATGTACCGCGATAAATATTGGTACGATGATCCTGTTGAATGTGGCCAACAGTTCTTGAAGTATCACCCAGATCGAGAAGTCGAAATCCAAAGGTTGGGCATTTTACTTTCTGGTCGACCAATCCCTAAACGTTCGGTGATCGGTATTCTTGATGGCTTTGGTGAGTGGTTGATTAAGCAGTATCAGAAAACCGAGTTCAGAATCGGATAGAGATTTATAACCGATCCATTGATACTAAAAAGCAGAGTGTGCTGAAGAACATATCTCTGCTTTTTTCGTTTTAAGAGCATATTGAATATAGTGCTAGAACAAACCCAACTGCTGCCCACTAACTCTTTCAAAGTCTAAACCGATGAAGGGCAGTATTGCCTCTGCGACCGGTTTAATCTGCTTGTCGATATAGTGCTGATAATCGATACCACTCTTTAAATACTCCTTGGGCTCAGGGCCACTCAGAGTAATCAAATACTCAATGCGTCCTTTATTTTGGTATTGAAGAGGGCGCCCTAACTGAGCATTGATCTCATCGGCCATACGAGCTGCGCGAACCTGCGGCGGAATGTTCTTTTGGTATTCATGTAATTTGCGGCGTAAGCGCTTTTGATACACCAATAAATCATCATGTTTGCCAGCAGAGGTTTCATCAACAAACTGTCTGACGTAGTCGGTTGGATCTTGATCGTGAAACACCATCTCATACAAGGTTTGTTGGAATTGCTGTGCGAGAGGTGTCCAATCGGTGCGTGCACTCTCAAGCCCTTTAAATATGATCTTTTCTTTATCGCCTTGAGTGATTAATCCGGCATAACGTTTCTTCGAGCCGGTTTCTGAACCTCTAATGGTCGGCATTAGAAACTTGCGATAGTGAGTCTCGTATTCCAATTCGAGTATTGAGGCTAGGTTGTGGGTCTCTTTTAAGTGATTCGTCCACCAATCGTTGATGTAAGCGACCAGTGTGTTCCCGATCTCGTCTGCTTTTTGCTGATCATAACTGCCGTTCAGAGACACGAAGGTTGAATCGGTATCGCCGTAAATCACTTGATAGCCTTTGTCTTCGATCAGAACCTTGGTTTGCTTCATGATCTCATGTCCACGCATGGTAATTGAAGACGCTAACCGGGTATCGAAGAAACGACAACCAGACGAACCTAACACACCATAGAATGAGTTCATGATGATCTTAATCGCCTGAGAGAACGCTTTCTCGTTGTTCTTCTTCGCCACATCACGTGCAGCCCAAAGGTTTTCGATCATCTCGGGCAAGAAGTGTTTAGAGCGGTGGAATTGCCCACCTCGAAAGCCATCAACGGCTTGGTTTTCTGCTGGGCCTAGTTCAAGCTTCAACCCTTCAATTAGTCCCATAGGGTCAATCAGAAACGAGCGAATGATCGATGGATACAGGCTCTTAAAATCGAGTACCAAAACCGAGTCGTACAGATTGGGAATTGAATCCATCACATAACCGCCGGGGCTCGCAATCCAATTCTCTGGCTCTAAGTTCGGTGCGACATAACCCGCTCTGTGGATTTGAGGCAGATATAAGTTAGTAAAGGCCGCAACAGAGCCACCAACGCGATCCAGCTCAACACCGGTTAATCGAGAGCGCTCAATCGCGAAGTCGAGTAGGTGAGTGTGCTCGAAGATGCTGTTTACCAGTACGCAGTCTTGAAGGTTGTACTTAGCGAGTGAGGGTTTATCGAACTTAAACATTCGGTTTATCTCATCCATACGGTCATGAACGTTATGGATGTCTTTGCCTTCCCCAAGCAGCTCTTGCGATACCGACTCAAGAGACCAAGAACGGAAGTGGTAGGTCGCTGTCTTGAGCATATCAATACCATCCAAGACAACGCGCCCCGGAATCGTGATAAAACCTTGCTGATTTTGAGCAGAACTGCGGAAAAAGCTCGGTTGGTTGTCTCTGCCGATGTTGAGCTTCACTTCGTTCCATTCTGAACGTTTGTGCAGCAGCCTAAAATCGAAGTCGATAACATTCCAGCCAATGATGATGTCAGGATCAAATTCAGAGAACCAAGCTATCATGGCTTCAAGTAGCGCTTTCTCGTTGGCAACCCATTGGATATTGGTTTCAGCTTGTTGTGCTTCGCCGACCATGATTACTCGGCTGTCCATCGGGCTGTCTAGGCCAATTGAATAAAGCACGCCTTTTTCCGAACACTCAATATCAAGCGAGACCACAGATAGACTGGGTAAGTAATCACCTGCTCGGCATTTTGCGTTTGAGACTCGACGATGCTGATTTTTTTGCACAGCAGATCCGGTGAACTCAATACTTCCCTTGATAAAACGTTCCATCAAGAATCGATCGGCGAGTCGAATATCGCTTTCAAAGGTTTGGATTTCTTCGTTGTGAAAGGCTTGCGCTAAACCAAAGCTGCTTCTCGACAGTGAGGTGTAACACGCGGCGAGAGGTGTTTGCTCGAATGTGGCTAATTCTAGAGGCTTAAATTGGCAATCGATCGACTCTTTCGCTGCGATTGCCTGACATGCCTCAACGTCAGATTGAGCGACAAAAAATACCGGTTTTTCATTTTGAATCGTCAGCAGAGTAGGGCCTTGAGGGGTGCTTAACCACAAGTCGATTTGTGTGCGCCCTGAAAAATCTCTTGCTTGTCTTGTGAGTACAAAGCCTTGCTGAATATCCAATGTAGTAACCTATTGAAATGGGGAATCGAATACTACCATCTAGCGACCCTCTGCGCACAACAGGCAGTAAAAATACTAACTAAATTCTAGTTAGTAGAGGCGAATAACGGGACTCTATAAGCAAATAAGTGAAATTGTCGCGAATGGTTATTCAATGGTATTGAAAATATCTTTATCTTATGTAATTTTATTGGGTGTTGTTTTAACTGGTTGATTTTTAGAAAAAGCTTGTTGTTTTAGTTAGCTTATTTGTTAATAAGTACTTGCTAAAGTTCGTGTTTCAGCACATATTCAACAGAGCTTTTTTTTAGTAATTAAGTTAAGATGTACTCAATGCTGCGATCCACTGTTCCTTTGTTCAATTGTTTCAAACAGATGAAACGACACAGTGGTTGCAGAGCCAATTAATAGTGTGGAGATACAAGTTTGATAAATGTTTTCCTTGTAGATGATCACGAGCTGGTTCGCACAGGGATACGACGTATTATTGAAGACGTCCGTGGAATGAACGTAGCAGGGGAAGCTGAAAGCGGTGAAGATGCTGCAAAATGGTGTCGTACTAACAATACTGACGTTATTTTGATGGATATGAATATGCCTGGTATTGGTGGCTTAGAAGCAACCAAGAAGATCTTGCGTTTCAACCCTGATGTTAAAATCATCGTTTTAACTGTTCATACGGAAAATCCGTTTCCAACTAAAGTGATGCAAGCTGGAGCTGCTGGTTACCTTACTAAAGGGGCAGGTCCGGACGAAATGGTAAATGCAATTCGAGTGGTTAATAGTGGCCAACGATACATTTCACCAGAAATTGCGCAGCAGATGGCTTTGAGCCAATTCTCGCCTGCGTCTGAAAATCCATTCGCAGACTTATCTGAACGTGAACTTCAAATCATGATGATGATTACCAAAGGTCAGAAAGTGACGGATATTTCAGAACAACTCAATCTAAGTCCTAAAACAGTCAACAGTTACCGCTACCGCTTGTTCAGTAAGCTGGATATCAGTGGCGATGTAGAGCTGACGCATTTAGCGATTAGACATGGAATGTTAGACACTGAGACCCTTTAACACTGAGATCGTATAGTGACCAACTTGTTTGACTCAGTCTCATTCCTCAAGACAGTAACAGAGCAGCCCGGCGTTTATCGAATGTATAACGCCGAGGCTGTCGTTATTTACGTCGGTAAAGCTAAGAACCTCAAAAAACGCCTTTCCAGTTATTTCCGTAAAAAAGTCGACAGTGAAAAAACACGCGCTCTAGTCAGTAATATTGACAAGATCGATGTCACTGTAACGCACACGGAAACAGAAGCGCTCATTCTTGAGCACAACTACATCAAGCAGTACTTGCCTAAATACAACGTACTTTTGCGTGATGATAAGTCGTACCCTTATATTTTTATTAGCGGTCACAAGCATCCTCGTTTGTCGATGCACCGTGGTGCTAAGAAGAAAAAGGGCGAATACTTTGGTCCTTACCCTGATTCCGGCGCTGTGCGTGAGACGTTACACCTAATCCAAAAGATTTTCCCTGCCCGCCAGTGTGAAGATACGGTTTATGCCAACCGAACCCGCCCGTGTTTGATGTATCAGATTGGTCGTTGTGCCGCGCCTTGTGTCAGCTCAATCATCTCTGATGAAGAGTACAGTGAACTTATCGATTATGTTCGTCTATTCCTGCAAGGGAAAGATAAGCTAGTCCTCGAGACGCTCATCGACAAAATGGACACAGCAAGCCGTGAGCTTCGCTTTGAGCAAGCTGCCGCTTTCCGTGACCAAATCCAAGCGATTCGACGCGTGCAAGAACAACAATACGTATCTGACGATTCAATGGAAGATATGGACGTGTTGGGCTTTGCTCAAGAGAATGGCGTAGCGTGTATTCATATCTTGATGATTCGCCAAGGTAAAGTCTTAGGTAGCCGAAGCCACTTTCCTAAGATTCCAAACAATACGGTACGCGAAGAGGTTTTTTCGAGCTTTTTAAGCCAGTATTACTTAGCGCATAATGAAGCGAGAACCATTCCAACCCGTTTGATTCTCAATGCCGATCTAATGGAAGACGTCACACCGATTCAAGCAGCCTTGTGTGAAGTGGCGGGTCGTAAGATTCACTTCAATACCAACCCTTCTGGTACCCGAGGTCGTTACCTTAAATTGTCTAATACCAATGCATTGACGGCTATTACCACCAAGATTAATCACAAGATGACGATTAATCAGCGCTTCAAAGAGCTCCAAGAAGTGCTGTCGATGGATGCTATCAAGCGCATGGAATGTTTTGATATCAGTCATACCATGGGTGAAAGCACGATTTCGTCGTGTGTGGTGTTCAATCAAGAAGGCCCGGTTAAACCAGAGTACCGTCGTTACAACATCACCGGCATTACAGGTGGCGATGATTATGCAGCGATGGCTCAGGCGCTTGAGAGACGTTATTCGAAGCAACTCGATGTCGACAAGATCCCAGACATCATCTTTATCGATGGTGGTAAAGGTCAGCTAAACCGCGCTCATGAGATCATTTCTCAATATTGGGGTGATTGGCCGTTTAGACCAAGAATGATGGGTATTGCGAAAGGCGTGACGCGTAAACCGGGTTTAGAAACTTTGGTAACCCTTGAAGGTGAAGAGTTTAATTTACCTAGCGATGCACCAGCGCTGCATCTTATCCAGCACATTCGTGATGAGAGCCATAATCATGCGATTGCAGGGCACAGGGCGAAACGTGGTAAAACGCGCAGAACCAGTGCTTTGGAAGGAATTGAAGGGGTAGGACCTAAACGTCGTCAAGCTTTGCTGAAATATATGGGTGGCTTACAAGAACTTAAGCGTGCAACTGTCGAAGAAATAGCCAAAGTGCCGGGCATTAGTCATTCTTTGGCAGAAAACATTTATCAAGCATTGAAACAATAGTAAAAATCCCGCACCATTAAAGCGCAATTAATAAGAGCCCAATAATATGCGTTTGAATATACCTAACATTTTGTCCTTACTGAGACTATTTTTGATCCCAGTATTCGTTGTCGTTTTTTACCTACCTTATCAATGGGCTCCTTTTGCTGCAGCGATGGTTTTTTGGGTAGCGGGTTTTACAGATTGGCTAGATGGCATGCTAGCTCGTAAACTTGGACAAACTTCTCGTTTCGGCGCATTCATTGATCCTGTAGCCGACAAAGTACTGGTTGCTACGGCTCTTATCTTGATTACTGAGCATTTCCACTCGATTTGGATAACTATTCCAGCAGTGACTATGATTGCTCGTGAGATCATCATTTCAGCGCTTCGTGAATGGATGGCTGAAATCGGTAAACGCGCAAGTGTTGCGGTATCTTGGGTTGGTAAAGTCAAAACGGTTTCTCAGATGTTCGCTCTTTGGGTACTTATCTGGAGATACGACGACTGGATGGTGTGGGTAGGTTACATTGCACTGTATGTCGCCACCGTTCTTACTTATTGGTCAATGGCACAATACTTGATGGCTGCCAAAGACGATTTGTTAGACGAAAAACATCATTGATGAAGAAGCGAGCTGAGGCTCGCTTTTTTGATCTTTAACCTAAGGTTAAGTTATCAATAGTGGATATCTAATGTGATATAGATCTCATTTGAATAACCCGCTCACAGTGTGTTTTGAACATAAAGTCAGCTATTTGGCCTGTTTCGTATGAAATCTATTCAAACGAATTAAAAATACAAAAATAATATTGACTCAATCGTCTGAATCCGTAGAATGCATCCCGTACCCAAGAGGATGGCAATGAGCGATTCGATTGGAGTTACTAAGGCGCCTTGGCAGAGTGGCTATGCAGCGGATTGCAAATCCGTGGACCTCGGTTCGACTCCGGGAGGCGCCTCCATTCTCTCTTTCTTCTAGAAAGAATTTGAATGAAAATGCGATACTAGCTCAGTTGGTAGAGCGCAACCTTGCCAAGGTTGAGGTCATCGGTTCGAACCCGATGTATCGCTCCAAATTTTGTAATGTTGATTGGCGTCAGCATTAAGATGGTGTTTTACTTTTCAGTAATCGGCATCGCAATAAAGAATTGCGTGCCCTGGTGGTGGAATTGGTAGACACAAGGGATTTAAAATCCCTCGGCGTTCGCGCTGTGCCGGTTCAAGTCCGGCCCGGGGCACCATCTATTAAAGTCTTTATCTCGATAAAGCAAATGCGATACTAGCTCAGTTGGTAGAGCGCAACCTTGCCAAGGTTGAGGTCATCGGTTCGAACCCGATGTATCGCTCCAATTTAAGAAGCCCGAACAGAAATGTTCGGGCTTTTTGGTTTCTGACGTTTAGCTTTTACGTTTAAGAACTCTTCTTGTTCGAATCCGCACTCAACATTTATTTCTATCTCTGTTTCAAATTTTGCAATCAAGTTAGTTTTTAAAAGCGAGATTCCCTATGAACTTGTTCCTCGTGCTAGGGAATGACGGAAAGACGCCATGACCTAAAAGCTTCTCTAGCAACGTTTATAACCCCACGTCGTCATCCTCGGGTATGAGGAACGAATGAACCGGGGATCTCTTTCCCAAACGATAGTGTGACGATATTTACAGCAATTACTTAGCCACCGCTGCTATTTATCAAGCTATTACTAAAAACTATTGATCGTTCATTTCACTTTATGTTACTTTCCCGCGCAATCTCGGAATGAAAATGTTCAAGAAGAGCAACGATTGCTTCTGGGGGATACGCGTAGTGACCATTCTTGCTGATTGGGACATTACGTAGGGTAGGTATTGGCTAGTCCTTTAGCTGATAGACGGGATACTTATGGCGCAGTTCGTCATGTTAATGGGAAACCCAACATTGAACACACTAATTACAACATTGCTAATCAGCTCTGCATTTCCAAAGGGACCAGCTCCTCATAGCTGCCCGATCCTGCAAAAATGTCCAATTCTTCAAAACAGTAGCATTACTGAACCTTGAGCTCACGCTAACAATTTATCGCTGTCTTAAGACGGCTTAATTTCGTATTCGTCATTTGACTTATGCGAGCGTACAGCTATATCTCATTTCTAGACAATACGTGTACTTCACTATGAACTCTCTCCAAATTTAACGAGAGTTGGTGGGTAATTGCGTCTGATGGAGGTGAGTATGAACACATTCAAGGGGAC